>NZ_LZMO01000077.1:0-35741 GCF_001665715.1 Gordonia sp. 852002-10350_SCH5691597 | reverse complement strand
GTGTGTATGAGAGCCGTCATTTTTCCGTCGACCGTCGACGCCGACCTGGGCTTTTGCCGGCCGGCGCCGCGCCGAATGACTGAAAACGGGCGAGCTGCGTCTGGAGATCTCGTTGTCCCGGCGGCCTTGCTCTTGACCCTGACACGGTGACAGGGTTTTGACTCAGGTCGTGGAGGTGATCACGATGACTCAGACACTCATCGACGCGCTGTCGGCGCCGGATCCGTCGATCCGGCTGCGCGCAGCACTGGCGGCGGGGACCGAACCCGATCCAGCGCTCGTCGACGCACTGGTACACCGCAGCGGCGTTGAATCCGACTTCTTCGTCCGCGACATGCTGACCTGGGCACTCACTCGGACGCCGCACGCAGCGACGGTGCCGCGAGTGGCCGCGGAGTTGGACTCGACGTCGGCGCAGGCGCGCAGCCAGGCATTACACACGCTGTCGAAGATCGGCGATCGCAGTGTCTATCAGCACATCACGGGCCTGCTGCACGATCCAGACGACGAGGTAGCCCGGACAGCGTGGCGGACGGCGGTTGCGCTCGTTGCCGATGACGATGAGGACGTCTCCGATCTCGCAGCCGCCCTGGCCGCCGAACTCGGCCGCGGCGACCGAGAGGTGCAGCGCAGTCTCAGTCGTGCGCTGAGCGCGCTCGGCGAGGCAGCAATCGGCGTTCTAGACGCGGCGAGCACAAGCGGCCACGAGGCAGTGCGCATTCACGCCGACGCGACCCGGCGCCTGATGAACGACCCGGGCGGCGGCTTCGCCGACGCAGTCGAACAAGCAAAGCGCGCACTGACACTGCGTGGTGCACCCGTCCGCATCGACCATGCTGATCGGTGAGGTGTCGCGGCATTCGGGCGTGAGCGTCCGGATGCTGCGGCACTACGACCGGCTGGGGCTGGTGCGACCGGCGACCCGCACCGCGGGCGGGTACCGCGACTACTCCCCCGACGACATCGCGCGGCTGTTCCGCGTCGTCGGACTGCGCGCGCTCGGGGTGTCACTGGCAGGAATCAAGACACTGCTGGACACCCCGGGGACCGCCGAACCCGCAGACCTGGTCGACGAGCTCATCGCGAAGACGCGCCAACGCATCACGCGCGAGACCGCGTTGCTCACGCGCCTGACCCGCATCGCCGACGCCGCGCCGACCGACTGGGAGGACGTGCTGAACTCGGTGAAACTACTCCACGACCTCGACTCCGACTCCCCGGCCCTACGCCAGCGGGCCGCGCTGACCGCACACGGCGGGCGACTCTCGCCGGAGGCGCTCGCGAAAGCCGTTCTGGCCGAGCGCGATACGAATGTCGCCGGCACCCTCGTCTGGGCGCTCGCCGATTTCGCCGATCCCGCTGCGGAGGCCGCACTCGGTGCGGGTCTCCTCTCCCCAGACCCCGAGATCCGACGCCGTGCGGTCTCGGCGATCACGAAGCTGAACACCGACACGTCCGTCGAATTGCTGCGACGCACCGCACTCCGCGACACCGACCGTGCCGTCGCCGATGCCGCGTCGCTCGCCCTCGCAACGCGGGGTGACACTGCCATGATCCCGCGGTTGATCAACATGGTCGTCGACGGCAGTCATGACGTCGACGCCGCCGACGCGATCCGCGACCTCGCACACACCTCCGCAACCGCCGACGAGATCGCGATGGAACTCGGCAGGCTCCTCGATGGCGACCACGTCGATCCGCAGGCACGGAGCAGACTCGCCCAGGCACTCGTCGACCTGCCCGGCGAGGTGGCCGTGCACATCCTCGACGCGCAGACCGACGACCGCGATCCCGCGGTGGCCGCACTCGCCACGCTGCGACAACACCGCTCATGACCGGGTCGACCCGCCGCCACGCCACGTCGACGCGGCGGCGGGCACAACCGCGAAGACCCGCGCATGGCAACATATGGCAGGAGAACGCCAAAGACGGAGGATGCTGTGAGTGGAAACGAGTCCGGCCAGTCCGACTACCGCAACGCAGGGGGCAAGACACCGTCGATTCCGTTGAGCGACGCCGACCGCGATTCGTCCGGCGAAGCCAGCGTCGGAAGCCTGGTCAAGAACGCCACCGCGAGTGTCTCGACGCTGTTCCGGTCCGAGGTCGCGCTGGCCAAGGCGGAGCTGGTCGACGACGCGAAGAAAGCGGGGGCGGGCACCGCTCTGCTGATCGTGGCGGGCGTGATGGCTCTGTACGCGAGCTTCTTTTTCTTCTTCTTCCTCGCCGAACTGCTCGACGAGTGGGTCTCGCGCTGGCTCGCGTTCCTGATCGTGTTCGCGATCCTGGTTGTCATCACGCTGATCGCAGCCTTCGTCGGCTACCTCGTGTTCAAACGAGTTCGCGGTCCGAAGAAGACGATCAGCAGCGTCAAGGAAGTGCAGACCGTGCTGCCGGGCCGCCACGACGACGGCCCCGGCTCGTCGCTCGGACACGGCGGCAGTCATCCTGCGATACCGCCCGCACGCGAGGCCTGAGATTTGGCCGCAGCCCCCGACCCGTCCAGTGTCCGGTTCGCCGGGCCCTGGCGTCATCTCGACGTACGTGCCAACGGGGTGCGGTTCCACGCGGTCGAGGCCGACGGCCCGGGCACGTCCTCGGAACATCCAGACCGCCCACTCGCCTTGCTGCTTCACGGTTTCGGTGAGTTCTGGTGGAGTTGGCGCCACCAACTGGCCGACCTGACCGAGGCCGGTTACCGAGCTGTCGCGGTCGATCTGCGCGGCTACGGCGACAGCGACAAACCTCCTCGCGGTTACGACGGTTGGACCCTGGCAGGCGATACCAACGGCCTCGTGCGCGCGCTCGGGCATACATCCGCGACGCTCATCGGCCACGCCGACGGCGGGCTGGCATGCTGGGCGACCGCCACGCTGCACCCACGTGCGGTGCGCGCGATCGCGGTCATCTCCTCACCTCATCCGCGGGTCCTGCGGCGCGACGTGTTGCGAGACGCCGAGCAGCGGTCGTCGTTTCTCGGAAACTTCTTGAGCAACCAGGTGCCGCGCATGGCCGAGCGACGACTGACCCGACACAACGGCGCATTCATCGGCGAATACTTCGCCGAGCGGTCGGGGCTCGCATGGCAGGACACCGACGACTACACCGACACTGTCGACAAGAACCGATCCGCGATCCAGATTCCCGGCGCCGCACACTGCAGCCTGGAGTACCAGCGCTGGGTGTTCCGGTCGCAATTTCGACCCGACGGCGTCCGCTTCATGGACCTCATGGAGAAGCGGCTGTCCATCCCGGTCCTCGCGGTGCGCGGCGTCGACGATCCCTACATCACCGACGAATCAGTCGGTGCCGGTGCCGAATGGGCCTCGGACTTCGACTATCGCCCCATCCCCGGCAGCGGTCACTTCGCCCACCAGGAGCGGCCGAGTGAGGTCAGCATGCTGCTCGGCGACCTCCTCGCCGGCACCGGCCGCGACGACTAGCGCACGCTCGACGTCCCGCGGCGCACAGTCGGCAGGCTCGATCGCAAACCCCTCGCCGACCGTGCGCTTCCTACGGCCGAGTGTGCGTCAGGAGTGCACGCACTCGCCCGTGCTCACGCGCGCGGTGCGGCGTTCGGAGGCGTCGAGGTCGGACTTCACCTGCTTGGCGGTGAGCACGAAGCCGGTGTTGTCCGCGGTGTCCTCGGCGGCGCCGAACACGACGCCGAGCACGTCGCCGTCCGGAGTGATCATCGGCCCGCCGGAGTTGCCCTGGCGGATGGTGCCACGCACCGTGTACACCTCGCGCAGCACCTGGTTGGTGCGGTAGATGTCGGGTCCCGACAGGTTGATCGTCTCGCGCACCCGCACCGCGGTCGACGTGAACGGACCGGCCTCGGGATAGCCGAGCACGATCGCGTCGGCTCCCGGCTTCGCCGACGAGTCGTCGAATTGCAGTGCCTTGGCGCTCAATCCGGGGACGTCGAGGACCGCGATGTCGGTGCGGCTGTCGAAGAGCACCACCTTGGCGGCGAGCGAGTCGCCGCCCTCGGTCTGCACCGTCAATCGGCGGGTTCCGGCGACGACGTGCGCGTTGGTCATGACCCGCTCGGGCGACACGACGAATCCGCTGCCCTCCAACGCCTGCTGGCAGCTCGGGGCAACACCCTCGATCTTCACCACGCTCTGCTGTACTCGCGACACCACCGCGGAATTCTCCAGCGACGTGTCGGGTGGGTCGACGTTCGCGACAGGAGTCTGCACGAAGGGGCCGATCACCTCGGGCAGACCCGAATCGTCGAGCATCGGTCCGAGTTCGCGGGTCGGGAAATCGCGCAGCCACGTCGGGGCGACGGAATCGACACCGCGCAGAATCGTGGATCCGCGCACCGCGCTTGCGATTTCGGGCGACGACGCGCGTCCGAGCGGAATCGCCAGCAGCCAGGCCGCGACCAACACCGCGATGACCTGCAGCATCAGCCCGATCACGCTGTCGACGTGCCGCAGCGCCGTCGACCTGATACCACCGCGGGCCGCTCGTCCGAGCACCATGCCCGACGTCTCGCCGATGATGACCAGCACCACGAGCAGCGCAACCCCGACGACGAGCCGCATACTTCGATCGTCGATACGTGAAAGTATGTGGGGCGCAATCAAAATGCCTGCCACCGCGCCCAGAATCACGCCGACGACCGCCAGTCCCGACGCCACCGCGCCCTGCCGCCAGCCACTGAGCGCGGCGAGCAGTGCGAGCACGATGACGATCACGTCAACCCATGTCGATCCGCTCACCGGGCGGCATCCTCGGACGCCTCGGTATCTCCGTCGCCGGAATCAGCCGCGCGACGCAGCGTCGGAAATCCGCTCAGCTGAGGCGATCCCGCGCGGGCGATCGCCTCCTCGAGCGGGCGGACGTCGTCGTGGTTCCACGGGACGTCCCACCCCGACGCATCGCTGATCGCCGCGAGGAGCCCACCGGTGAAACCCCACACCAGAAGTCCGTCGACGAAGAATGCCGGACCGCGATAGGCGCGCGCACCGAGCACCGACCGCTGCACCTGAAAACGGTTCTGCGGTGCCAACATCTCGCGCAGATTCACGCGCACAACGCGCGACGTCTCGCCTGCGTCGACGACGCCGACCGGTCCCGGTTCACGCCAGTGCGCGACAACCGGGGTCACCTCGAAGTTCGAAACGGGTACGGGAAAGCTCGGCAGATTGGCGAGGACGTCGACGCTGCTCGCCTCGAGTCCGGTCTCCTCGGCGGCTTCGCGCAGCGCGGTGCCGACGGGATAGTCGTCGCCCGGATCGAACGAGCCGCCGGGGAAAGCCACCTGCCCGCTGTGCTGGCGCAACGTCGGGGCTCGCTCGGTGAGCAGCACCTGTGCGTCGGCGGGCAGGCCGCCCGGATGGTCGGGGTCGGCATCCCACGAGCCGGAGAACAAGATCAGCACCGACGCCGCGCGGCGGTCGCGACGCAGCATCGACGCCCAGCGCGAGCGGTCGCCACCGCGATCGAGCACGCTGTCGGTCACGGCCGAGACATTGCCGGTGAGCTGCCGCAACCACGGAGGAATCTTCGCTGTGTCGACGAGCTGCCCGACGTGTGGCTCCTGCGACGGCTGTTCGGTGCGCGTCACGTGGCGACACCGGTGGCGTCGCGCACGGCGTCGGCGACCTCGTCGACGCTGCCGAACTCCTTGGGAAGTGTTGTGGCAATGGTGCCGTCGGCGCGGAGCAGGATGGTCGACGGGAAGACTCTCGGTGCCCGAAGTGCCGCCGCGACCTTGCCGTCGACGTCGAGGACCGTCGGGAGATGGACGCCGACCTCGCGCAGGAACGTCAACACCGCGAACGGATTACCCGCGCCCTGTTCGGCATGCACGGTGAGCACCGTAACCCGATCGCCCGCGCGCCGCGCGTACTCGGCGAGTACCGGCAGCTCGCGCCGACACGGCAGGCACCACACCGCCCACATATTGATGAGCACAGGCTTTCCTGCGGTTCCGGCCCCGAGGTTGTAGGCGTTGCCGGTTGCCAGACAGGGCGCGACGACCCCCGCCAGTGCCGCGCCGGACGATCCCGGCAACCCGGCGTTCGGGCATGGTTCGACGGCGGCGTCGGCGCGGGCCTTGGCGAGTGTGGCGTCGTCGACCTTGGCGTCGGGGACCGCCGCGACACCGGAGTTGTCGGTCGGCGAACCGAGACTGTTCGACGATCCAGAATCGCGCGGCCAGATGGCGACGATCAACGCGACCATGACGACGAAGAAGACCAGCGTCCAGCGCAACGACGTCGGAAAACGGCTGCGTCGACGCTGGGGTGGCGGGTCGTCGTGCGGGGTCGGTGCGTCGGGGCCCGACGTCGTCGCGGATGTGCCCACTACGCGGAGATCCCTGCGAGCTCGAGGATGTGGTCGGTTTCCGGACCCTTCACGAGCTTTGCCGCCTCGGCTTTGTCCATCGGACCGAGTCCGACGGACGGACAATCATGCGCGAGCACACAGACGCCACACGCGGGCTTGCGCGCATGACACACGCGCCTGCCGTGGAAGATCACACGATGCGAGAGGTTGGTCCACTCCTTGCGCTCGAAGAGCTCTCCGACGGCGTGCTCGATCTTGACCGGATCGGTTTCGGTGGTCCACCCCCATCGCTGTACGAGACGCGAGAAGTGGGTGTCGACGGTGATGCCCGGGATGTCGAAGGCGTTGCCGAGCACGACGTTGGCGGTCTTGCGACCGAACCCGGGCAAGCTGACCAGCTCTTTCAGCGTGTGCGGAACCGTGGAGTCGAAACGTTCGACGAGCGCCTGCCCCAGCCCGATGATCGAGTTGGCCTTGTTCCGGTAGAAGCCCGTCGAGCGGATCATCTCCTCGAGTTCGGTGCGATCGGCCCCCGCGTAGTCGGCGGCAGTGCGGTATTTGGCGAACAGCGCGGGTGTCACCTGGTTCACGCGGACGTCGGTGCACTGCGCCGACAGGATGGTCGCGACGGACAATTCGAGCGGGTTGGTGAAGTCCAACTCGCAGTACACATGCGGGAACTCGACCTTGAGTTCACGGTTCATGCGGCGTGCACGGCGAACCAGACCGAGATGGGTTTCTGTCCTGGCTCCCGCAGCCGACTTACGTGCACTCACACGCTTCAGATTAGCGATCGACTGCGACCAGGTCGGTGGCGACGGCTTGATAACAAGTCAGTGAAGGCGACGATTCCGGTTAGGAGCCTCGTCGGCGGTCGGTGTTTACTGATCGGTATGCAAGGACTCGCCGCACTGCTCTTCCCTGCTGTGTTGATGCTTTTCGCACTCGCGATGGAGAAGGTTCAGCACCACACGGACCGGCTCAGCGTCTCCCGCGACAACGTCGAGGAGTTTCTGCAATCAGCTGAGTCCCAGCACGTGGACGCGCTGGCCAGGGACGGTTTTCCCGCAGCGCTCGACGAGCTGCGCGAGCGCCGCGCGAGCTGAGCGCAACCCCCGACCGCCACACGAAAAGGACCACGTCGACGTCGTCGACCACTCGACGATCACGCCCTCGCAGGGCGATCCTCATGATCCACACGGCCCCGCCACAACATCAATTCAGCACGCGCAACACGGCCCCAAAGTGGCGCTAGTGACCCATCCAACACATATGCTTCAGGGCGAGAGTAGCGTTGCTGAGTGCGTGTGTCGTTCACGCGGCCGATGAGAAAGGTTCCTTAGGTGGAGGAAGTACTGGCGCGGGCGGGAATTTTCCAGGGTGTGGAGCCCTCCGCTGTCGCGGCGCTGACCAAGCAACTACAGCCCGTGGATTTTCCGCGCGGACACGTGATCTTCCATGAGGGAGAGCCAGGAGACCGCCTCTACATCATCCTGTCGGGCAAGGTGAAGGTCGGACGACGCTCACCCGACGGACGCGAGAACCTGCTGACCATCATGGGACCGTCCGACATGTTCGGCGAGCTCTCCATCTTCGACCCGGGCCCGCGCACGTCGTCGGCCACCACGGTCACCGAGGTCCGTGCCGTGTCGATGGACCGCGACGCGCTGCGCGCCTGGATCAAGGATCGCCCCGAGATCGCCGAGCAGTTGCTGCGCGTGTTGGCCCGACGCCTGCGTCGCACCAACAACAACCTCGCCGACCTGATCTTCACCGACGTCCCCGGACGCGTTGCCAAGCAGCTCCTGCAGCTCGCACAGCGCTTCGGCACCCAGGAGGGCGGCGCACTGCGCGTCACCCACGACCTGACGCAGGAAGAGATCGCCCAGCTCGTCGGCGCATCCCGCGAAACCGTGAACAAGGCGCTCGCCGACTTCGCACAGCGCGGCTGGCTGCGCCTCGAAGGCAAGAGCGTCCTGATCGCCGACTCCGAGCGACTCGCGCGCCGCGCGCGGTAGTTTCTGGGGGGTTGCACTCGCAACACCATTCACGCCTCCCGCAGGTACTCCAACTGCGCCTTGACCGACATACGGGCGGCAGGCCAGAGCTTCTTGTCGACGTCGGCGTAGACCTTGCGAACCACCTTCATGGGCTTCGCATTCTTCGCCGAGACACCCATCTCTTCGAGCGCGGCCACTATCTGGTCGAGCCGATCCTCACGGTGCTTCTTGTAGTACCGCGCCACGGGCCCGAGGTCGGGATGGTCGGGGCCGTGCGCGGGCAGTAACGTCGCGCCCTCACCCTCGACGATCAACCGGTTCAACGAGTTCAGGTAGTCGCGCAGCGTGCCGTCGCTGGGATCCAGCACGGTGGTGCCACTTCCGAGGATCGTGTCACCGGTGAGAACCGCGCGCTGGTCCTCCCACTCGACGAGAAAGCTCACCGAATCGCCGGTGTGCCCCGGCGTGTGCAGCACCGTGATCTTCAGCCCGGCGACCTCGATGACCTCGCGGTCGGCGAGAGGTGCTGCGCCACGCGAGTGTTCGGCAAGCCGCGCCCGCGTCGGCCCGCCGGTGTGCTTGTGCAGCGTCTTGATCGCGCCGGTGTGGTCGCCGTGCCGGTGTGTGATCAGCGTCAACGCGATTCCGGGTTGCTCGGCGATGCGCTTGACATGCTTCTTGTGCTTACGCGGGCCTGGGTCGACGACGACGCACTCGGCACTACCCGGAGCACGCAGCACCCAGGTGTTGGTGCCGTCGAGTTCCATCATTCCGGGGTTGTCGCACAACAGAACCGACGCAAACGGCGTCACCTCGCGCAGCACCCCGTACGCGGGATGCTGCGCGGCAGAGGCGTCGGACGCCGTGGGAGTTTCGGATTCAGCGGCATCGGATGCAGCGGCGGCAGGGGCGTCACGATCGCCTGGACTCGTCATGCACACAGCGTAATGCGGCTCACACCGCCCGAATCCGACCGCCCTCCCCCGGCGCACTCACGCTGCACACCAACCCGTACCGACTACTGGCCGGAACCGTTCTGACTCTGCTCGGCGGCGGGCCCCACCTGCAGCTGGTCCTGCAGGCTGCGCAGCAGACCGGCGCCCTGGGTGATCACGCCGGTCATGATCTCGTTGACCCCCTCGGCGCCGTTGTACACGGTCAGATTGGCCGAACCGAGCCCCTTGGCGACCTCGGCGACGAGGTCGGGCAACTGCTCGATCAACTGCTGGTCGAGCGCGATCCGGTTGTTCTTCGCCGCCGCCTCCGACGAGATCTCGACGGCCTTCGCCTCGGCCTCGGCGAGGATCTGGGTGCGTCGGGCCTCGGCTTCGGCAGGCTTCACGACCTCCGAGATCAGTTGCTGCTCACGGAGATCGGCCTGCGCCTGCGCCAACACCGACTGCTCGCGGATGATCTCCTGATTCACGCGCGCCTCTGCCAACGGACCCGCCTGCGCCGCCTCGGCATTGGCCTTGTCGGTCTCCGACTTGATCTGCGCGCGCTTGATCGACGTCTCACGCTCGTAGTCGGCCTGGTTGCGCAGTGATTCCTGCTGCGCCTTGGCGGCCTCCTGGTCGGCGCGGGCACGCTCGACGGCGGCCTCACGCTGAACCTTGGCGATGTTCGGTGCCGCGAGGGCGTTGATGTACCCCGAGTCCATGTCGTCGATCGACTGGATCTGGAAGGAGTCGACGACCAAACCGATCGAGCCCATCTCGCGCTTCGACGCCTCGAGCACCTGCCGGGCGAGCGTGTCGCGCTCACGGATGATCTGCTCGACGGTCATCGAGCCGACGATCGAACGCAGGTGGCCCGAAAAGACTTGTCCGGTGAGCTGATTCATCTCGGCCTCCTGCTCCGAGATGAAACGCTGACCGGCGTTCACGATGGACACGACGTCGCCGCCGACCTTGTGCGCGATCACGGCGCGCACATTCAACTGAATGCCCTGCGTCGTCACACACACCTCGCGAATCGACGCCTCGTGCAACGCCATTGACAGGTAGCGCACCTTACGGAAGAAGGGCATCACCCATTTGCCGTGTCCGACAACGACAACGAACGGCGCGCCTTCGTCACCGGACTTCTTGCCCGAGATCAACATCGCCTCGTCCGGTTCGGGAACGTGGTAGCCGAGCATGAACACTCCTCTGCGTTGGGTCGGGTACAGCATGCCGTAACCGACGCGGCGACCATCCACCGCGTCGTTCCTTTTGTCCGACGCCCCGCACGCTGCAGCCCGGGATCACATTGCGGCCCGGCATACGGCAGCGCCTGAAGACGGCGATGCCTCTACACGCCGTCGGGCGGGGCGATCCACCGTTCGACGTCGACGACGCGCCCGGGCAGCACACCGATCACGAGGATGTTCTCGCCCTCGTCGATGGCCTCGCGCGCCTGCGCGAGGTACCGCTCGGTGCCTCCGGCGATGCGCAACTCGACCTCACCGAGCGAGTCGCCACCGCCGATACCGAGCGTCACGATGCCGATCGCACCGACCATGGCTTCACCCCCGACTTCGATCCGGTGTGCCGACCATATCGAAGCCGAGCTTCGCGACCATCACGACGACCACCACGAGCAGCACCCACCGCACGAACGAGCTCCCTCGCCCCAGCGCCATATGCGATCCCAGTTGGGCGCCTGCGATGTTCCCGACGGCCAGCGCCAGTCCGAGGAGCCACATCACGTGCCCCTGCGCCGCGAACACCGCGAGCGCACCAAGGTTGGTTCCCGTGTTGATGACCTTGGCCATCGCCGAGCTCTCCAGAAAGCTCGTGCCGACGAGCGCTGTCAGCGTGATGATCAGGAACGTGCCGGTACCGGGACCGAGCACGCCGTCGTAGAAGGCTATGACGACACCGCAGATCACCAACCCGAGAATGATGGACCGGCGCGACTTTCCCGTCACGTCGTGGGAGCCGAAACGCGGGTTGAGTGCGACGAACAGGCCCACCGCGACCAGCAAGACCAGCACGATCGGGGTGAACACGTCGGCGGGCAGCAGACCCGCGACGAGCGCACCCAGCGCCGAGAAGACGACCGCACAGGCGAAGACCGGGGCGAGGCGTCGAACATCCATCGGTACCCGACGCGAGTAACGCCACGCGGCAGACGACGTCCCGAAGATCGCCATCAGCTTGTTGGTGCCCAGCGCCGTCGCAGGAACCAGACCGGGGTTGGTGATCAGCAGCGCCGGAATCATGATCAGCCCGCCGCCGCCGACGACGGCGTCGACCCAACCCGCGGCGACGGCCGCGACGAGGAGGACTACGACGTCGATACTCACCAGTTGGTGGGCATCACGACTCGGGCGTGACCTCGACGATCAGCTCGACCTCGACCGGCGACGCCAGCGGGAGTTCGGCGACGCCGACTGCCGAGCGCGCGTGGACGCCGGCTTCGCCGAAGATGTCGGCGAGCAGATCCGACGCCCCGTTGAGCACCTGCGGCTGGCCGGAGAAGCCCGGACCGGAGGAGACGTATCCGGTCACCTTCACGATGCGAGTGATCGAGTCGAGTCCGACGAGCGCGTCGATCGCCGACAGCGCATTGAGTGTGCACTGCCTGGCAGCACTGACCGCCTGCTCCGGCGTGACGGTGCCGTCTGCACCCTCGTGGACCTTGCCCCGAAACTCGAGTTTGCCCGACACGAAGGGCAACTGCCCCGACGTGTAGACCAGGTCACCGATGCGCACGGCCGGAACGTAGTTGGCCACCGGCTTGGCCGCCGGAGGCAGGGTGATGCCGATCTGCGGAAGTCGCTCACTCCAGCTCATGGATCGCTCCTCAGCCCTTGGGTCGCTTGAGATATGCCACGTGTTGTTCGCCGGTCGGGCCGGGCAGCACGCTGACCAGTTCCCATCCGTCGGCACCCCAGGTGTCGAGGATCTGTTTCGTGGCGTGCGTCAGCAGCGGCACCGTCGCGTACTCCCAGGCGGTCACTTCAGTCATGGACCCACCCTAACCCGAGAGACCCAGCATCTAAGGTGAACCTGTGGCCGACAAAACAGCCGACGGGCAGACACTGCCAGGCACCGCCGACGAAGCGGAGAACACCTGGCCCGACAGCGCTTCGCGGGCCCGCCTGCACTTCGTCTCCGGCAAGGGCGGGACGGGTAAGACAACCGTCGCCGCAGCACTGGCGTTGGCGCTGGCCGCCGACGGTAAACGGGTGCTGCTCGTCGAGTGCGAGGGGCGTCAGGGAATCGCGCAGCTCTTCGACATCCCGCCCCTCCCGCCGAACGACACCCGCATCGCCACCGCCGAAGGGGGCGGCGAGGTGTGGGCGCTGGCCATCGACATCGAACACGCCCTGCTCGAATACCTCGACATGTTCTACAACCTGGGGTTCGCCGGGCGCGCGATGAAGCGCATCGGCGCAATCGATTTCGTTACGACGGTCGCGCCCGGCCTTCGCGACGTGCTGCTCACCGGCAAGATCAAAGAGCGCATCATCCACACCGACAAGGCGGGCAACCGCGTGTACGACGCCGTGGTCGTCGACGCCCCGCCGACCGGCCGGATCGGCAACTTCCTCGACGTCACCACCGCGATGGCCGATCTCGCGAAGACCGGACCGATCCGCAATCAGAGCGACGGCGTCGCCCGGCTGCTGCACTCCGACGAGACCGTCGTCCACCTGGTGACACTCCTCGAGGCGATGCCCATCCAGGAAACCGTCGAGGCCGTCGACGACCTGCGGTCCAAGGACGTCAACGTCGGAACGCTCATCATCAACAAGGTCAGCCCCGTCTACCTGCCCGCCGACCAGATCGACGCGATCGCCGAGGGAGTCATCGACGCCCCAAGGATCGCGTCGAGTCTCGCCGACGCACAGATGCCGGTCTCCGAGACCGACCTCGCGGGTCTGCTCACCGAGAGCATCGAGCACGCGACGCGCCTGCAGGCCCAGCAGGTCGCCAAGGCCCAGCTCGACGAGGTCGAGGTGCCGACACTCGAGCTACCACTGCTCAACGAGGGCATCGACCTCGGCTCGCTCTACGAATTGGCCAACCTGCTGCAGAAAGCCGGTGCGTGATGCCGCTCGACCTCAAGATGGGCTCGGTCCTCACCGATCCGGAAACCCGCGTCGTAATCTGTTGTGGCGCAGGCGGTGTCGGCAAGACGACGACTGCCGCCGCGATGGCCGTCTACGCCGCGGAGCACGGCCGCAACGTCGCGGTTCTCACCATCGACCCCGCTCGACGGCTCGCACAGTCGCTCGGCATGACCGAGCTGACCAACGACCCCCAGCCGGTCAGCGTCTCACCGCTCACCGCCGACGGTTCCGGCTCGCTCGACGCGATGATGCTCGACATGCGGCGCACGTTCGACGACATGGTGCTCGAACATTCGACGCCCGAGCGCGCGGCGGCGATCATGGAGAACTCCTTCTATCAGACCGTCGCGTCGTCGTTCTCCGGCACGCAGGAGTACATGGCGATGGAGAAGCTCGGCAAGCTGCTCGAGCAGGATCGCTGGGACCTCATCGTCGTCGACACCCCGCCGTCGCGGAATGCACTCGACTTCCTCGACGCCCCGCAACGCCTCGGGTCGTTCTTGTCGGGGCGCCTGATGAAGGTGCTCGTCGGCGGCGGGCGCGGCGTCGGGCGCATGGTCACCGGCGCGATGAGCCTCGCGATGCGCGGTGTGTCGACGATCATCGGCGGCGACATGCTGCGCGACGTCGCGACATTCGTGCAATCGCTGGATTCGATGTTCGGCGGATTCCAGGAGCGCGCACTGCGCACCTATGAGCTGCTCAAACAACCCGGCACCCGGTTTGCGGTGGTCGCGGCGGCCGAGCCCGACGCCCTGCGCGAGGCGGCGTTCTTCGTCGACCGACTCAGCGAGGAGTCGATGCCGTTGGCGGGCTTGATCCTCAACCGCACACATCCCAACCTGACGAGCATCTCCGAAGAGGCCGCCCACGTCGCACTGGAGAGAGTTTCCGACGACCTCACCGAAGGCGTGCTGAGACTGCACGCCGCGCGCGCGGCAGCCGGCAAACGCGAACTGCATCTCCTGCAACGGTTTACCGCGTCGCACCCGACAGTTCCGATCGTCGGCGTTCCGTCGCTGCCGTTCGAGGTCGCCGACCTCGACGCCCTGCACGCCGTCGCGGAAGAGATCACCGGCAGGGGCTGAGTATCTGATGGCGCAACGTCGGCGGGCACGCACGCAGCCGACCCCGACGCTCCGCGGATTCGAAGGGTCCTACGTCGACGTCGCGGGCCATCGCGAATGGCACGAGGTCGCGGGGAGCGGACCGCCCGTCGTCCTGCTGCACGGCGGGTACGGCGGGGCTACGTCGTGGGCGCTCACCGCGCCGGTGTTGGTCGAGGCCGGATTCCGCGTGCACGTCCCCGAACGTCGGGGGCACGCGCGGACGCCCGACGTCGACGGCCCGATCACATATCAGGCGATGGCCGACGACACGATCGCGTATCTCGAGAATCACGTCGAGGGTCCGGCACATCTCGTCGGCTGGAGCGACGGTGCCGCTGTGGCCGTGCTGGCCGCGCGCGAGCGCGCCGAGAAGATCACGCGCATGGTGTTGATCGGCCAGTACTACAACGACGACGGCAAGGTTGCCGACAGCGCGTTGACCGAACTGCTCGATTCCGGGAGTGCGATGGCGGGCCTGCGGTCGCAGTACGCGGCACTGTCGCCCGATGGCGCCGACCATTTCACGACGTTCGACGCAAAGATGAAGCACCTGTTCGCCACTGAACCGCAGATAGATCTGGATTCGTTGGCGCCGATCACGACTCCGACGATGGTTCTGCAGGGCGATCACGACGAGGTCACCCTCGAGCACAGTTCGGCGGTCGTGGCCGCGCTCCCGCACGCGCGTCTGGCGGTACTGCCGGGCAGTCACATGGTGCCGGCGGAGCAACCCGACGCACTCAACGCGTTGCTGATCTCGTTCTTGCGCAACGGGTTTCCCCGTTCACCCTGGGGTTGAACCCGGGGCGGGATCAACCGACGGCGAAATCAACCGACAGATACCTCACGGCGTCGACGCTGAGCCGCGAAGAACTCTGCCCACGAGGTCACCTCGGGATGCTGACGCAACAACGCACGACGCTGACGTTCGGTCATGCCACCCCACACACCGAATTCGACGCGGTTGTCGAGGGCGTCGGCTCCACATTCGAGTTGCACCGGGCAGTGACGGCAGATGACTGCGGCCTTACGTTGAGCCGCTCCACGAACGAAGAGCTCGTCGGGGTCCTCACCGCGGCAGCGTGCCCGTGCCACCCACGTCAGTCGAGTTTCGTTGGTCGATACCGCCGATGTCGCCATGAGCCGACCCCTGTCTTTTGTCGTTGCGCGCTGTGCGCGACCCGTGCCCGGCACAACGACCCTGCGTCGTTGCCGGCGAATGCTCGCCTCCAACACCACGTCACCGATTTCTGAGGTGGTCGAACGATTCAGAGATGCTCGTGCCACTTCTCGTCACTGTTGTTATGTGAGTCACATTCTGCACTCAATCTAAGGATCTGTGCATGTGACCGCAACCCCTGAGCCGGAGAAAAATGGCACAACCGTGCAAACTCGCAGGGAAACCGACAAAAGCGTCCCGACAAACCCCCGTCGGATCGGCGCCGAGCGTCGATTCATGCAGACGGAGCGTTCGATCTGAGACCATCGGGCACCTCACCGGCGGGCCAAACGGTTGTCTCAGAAATCACACGTATCCTGTCCGAGTGCCGAAGTCGAAGAAGCTGTGGTCGCTCGCAGGGGCATGCGTGCTGGCCGGCGTGCTCGTAGCCGGATTGCTCTATCCCGTGGCCAGCGGCGTGGGTATCGCGTCGAATCGCGCGGCGTCGGCAGTGGAGAACGTCTCGTCGGAGTTGCTCAGCGGAACACTGCCCGAGGTCACCACGATGACCGACGCGGCGGGGACACCCATCGCACGACTCTTCGATCAGTACAGGTACCAGGTCGGATACAACGACATCTCCCCCGACATGATCCGCGCGATCATCTCGATCGAGGACAGACGCTTCCTCGAGCACGACGGCGTCGACTGGAAGGGCACGATCCGCGCCTTCCTCAAGAACTCGTCGTCGGGCGAGGTCCAGCAGGGCGCGTCGACGCTCGATCAGCAGTACATCAAGAACTACCAACTCCTCGTGCTGGCCCGCACCGAGGCCGACCGCCAGGCCGCCATCGAGACGACCCCCGCCCGCAAGCTGCGTGAGGTGCGCATGGCGCTCACGATGGAGCAGTCGCTGCGCGACGAGGCAAAACGAAAGGGACTCGACGACGCCGCGGCCAAGCAGGAGGCGAAGAAGCAGATCGTCACCCGCTACCTCAATGTCGTGCCCTTCGGCAATAACGCCTACGGCATCGAGGCCGCGGCACAGACATACTTCGGCAAGAGCGCCAAGGATCTGACCGTAGGCGAATCGGCGCTGCTCGCGGGCATGGTGCAGTCGAGTTCCGCGCTCAACCCCTACAGCAATCCCGAAGCGGCGACCGTCCGACGCAACACCGTCCTCGACACGATGATCGCCAACTTCCCCGACCGACGCGTCGAGCTCGAAGCTGCCAAGAAGGCCCCACTCGGAGTCCTTCCCCAGCCGCAGACGCCGGTGCAGGGCTGCATCGGCGCCGACAACAACGGCTTCTTCTGCGACTACGCACTGCAGTTCCTGGCCGAGAACGGCATGTCGCGATCGTCTGTGACCCGCGGCGGCTACATCATCCAGACCACTCTCGAGCCCGAGGTGCAGCGCAACAGCGTGCGGTCCGCACAGGCCAATGTCAGCCCCGACGCCGACGGTGTCGCCGCGGTCATGAGCGTGATCCGGCCGGGCACCAAGTCGCACGACGTTCTGTCGATGGCATCGAGCCGCAACTACGGACTCAATGCCAACGCAATGCAGACCGTGCAGCCACAGCCCTTCTCGCTGGTCGGCGACGGCGCGGGCTCGGTCTTCAAGATCTTCACCGTCGCCGCGGGCCTCGAGAAGGGGTTGCCGGGAAACTCCAACATCCCCGTTCCCGGCAGCATCGCGGTTGAGGGCATGGGCGACAGCGGCGGTGCCTTCGGCTGCCCGGTCAACTATTACTGCGTCAAGAACGACGGTAAGTATCCGGCGTCGATGTCGATCACGCAGGCGCTCGCGCAGTCGCCCAACACGGCGTTCGTGAAGTTGTTGCAGCAGGTCGGCGTGAAGCCCGCGGTAGATATGGCCGTTCGCCTCGGCATGCGTTCATACACGGTGCCCGGCTCGTCGGGTTTCGGCGACAAGAGCATCGCGCAGTACGTCAAGGACGGCAATCTCGGTTCGTTCACCCTCGGCCCCTGGCCGGTCAACGCCATCGAGCTCTCGAACGTGGCCGCGACGCTCGGCTCCGGCGGCATGTGGTGTCCGCCGAACCCGGTCAAGTCGATCAGCAAGATCAAGCGTGACCAGTACGGCAACCCGGTCCTCGACCCCGACGGCAAGCCCGCGACCACTCCGGTCGCGTTCAATCCGCCCGCATGCGAGCGGGTCGTCGAACCCGGTATGGCCAACACGATGGCCAATCTGATGAGCCAGGACGACAGGGGCGGCGGCACGTCCGCGGGCGCAGCAGGCGCAGCGGGCTGGAACCTTCCGGTATCGGGCAAGACCGGTACGACGGAAGCGCACCGCTCGGCGGCGTTCGTCGGATTCACCAACCAGATGGCCGCGGCCACCTACGTGTACTCCGACGGCCCCAACCCGTCGGGTGTGTGTTCCGGACCCGCACGACTGTGCGGCGAGGGCGACATCTACGGCGGCATGGAACCCGCTCGGACGTGGTATTCAGCGCTCACCCCGATCGCGACGAAGTTCGGTCCTGTCAGCCTCCCGCCCGCCGACCCGCGCTACATGAACGGCAACAACAGCGGTCGAATACCGCAGGTCACGGGACTGCCTGCCAGCGACGCGACGTCGCGTCTGCAAGAAGCGGGCTTCAAGGTCAACCAGCTCGAGGTCGACAGCAGCAGGCAGCAGGGCACAGTGGTGTTCACAGCGCCGTCCGACTCTGCGATGCCGGGCAGCACCGTCACGATCTACGTCAGCAACGGCAGAAAGAACGACAGCGGCGACAGCCCGGGCCCGACTCAGACCACAGTCCAGGTGCCCGGCGTCGGCCCGGTGGTGATCCAGCTCCCCGGCTGACACCGAACGGTGAGTTGATCCCGGCTGACGCCGACCGGTGAGCTCATCCGGCTGACGCCGACCGGTGAGCCCGCTGGCGTGAGCTCATCGAAGCGTGCCGTTGAGGTGGTTGGCCTACCATGGTGGCGCGTATCCTGGGTGAATGTCTGATGTCCACACGGATGCCGCATCACGCGTGCGGGCCGCACTCTCGTCTATCGCGTCCTCTTCTGTCGCGTCGTCGTCTATCGGTTCGTTGTCTCCGTCTGGGTTTGTCCGCGAACAATTGTCGTCGCATCGCACCGCGCGTGCCCTCGGCGCGGCGGCGGGCCTCGCCGCGGGCGGGCTCTTCTATTCGACAGTGATCGAGCGCAACGCCTTCACGTTGCGGCACGCCACCATGTCGGTCCTCGAACCGGGCGCCGCGCCACTGCGCGTCCTGCACATCAGCGATCTCCACATGATGCCGAACCAACGTCTCAAGCAGGCGTGGGTATCTGAACTCGAGTCGCTCGAACCCGACCTCGTCGTCAACACCGGCGACAACCTCGCCCACCCCGGCGCGGTACCTGCCGTGATTCAGTCGCTCGGCGGATTGCTCTCGCGCCCAGGGCTTTTCGTGTTCGGTTCCAACGACTACTTCGGGCCGAGCCCCAAGAACCCGCTCAAGTACTTCAAAACCGATCACGAGCGCACCCACGGCACCCCGCTGCCCTGGCAGGATCTGCGTGCGGCGTTCATCGAGCGTGGCTGGCTCGACGCGACGCACTCCGTGCGTGAGCTCGAGGTGTCCGGTGTCCGCGTCGTCGCATCGGGCGTCGACGACCCGCACATCGAGCGCGACCGCTACGACACGATCGCAGGCCGGCCCAACCCGCTCGCGCACCTGCGCCTGGGATTGACGCACTCGCCCGAGCCGCGCGTCCTCGACCGCTTCGCCGACGACGGCTACGACCTCGTGATGGCGGGCCACACGCACGGCGGACAGCTCTGCCTGCCCGGCATCGGGGCCATCGTCACCAACTGCCACCTCGACCGTTCCCGCGTCAAGGGACCGTCGAATTGGGGCACGTCGATGAAGTTGCACGTCAGTGCCGGACTCGGCACCTCGCCGTGGGCGCCTGCTCGGTTCTGCTGCCGCCCTGAGGCCAGCCTGCTGACCCTCACTCCGGTCTCACACGGCGACGCCGAGTTCGACGAAGACCACTCGCTGCCGCAGCTGGCCTCCGAGACGAGCTGACAGCTCGATAAGGACTGACGGCTCGATACGGACGTCCCAACAGAAACCGGGGACAGAAACACGGGATAGCCCCAGAAACAAGGAGGCCCTGACCTGGATCACTCCGGGTCAGGGCCTACTACTACTTCTCAACCACAAGAAGCTTTGTCGGTTCCGGTTCAACCAGATCCGTTGTCGGGGTGGCGGGATTCGAACCCACGACCTCTTCGTCCCGAACGAAGCGCGCTACCAAGCTGCGCCACACCCCGTGTGCAACCTGCGATAGCTTACCCCCGCGACCGCCCAGCTACTAAATCGCCTGGTCAGAGTGCCGATTGCAGCCGGCGCGAACAGGCGATCGGCAGCGCGAATCCAGACGCGGACACGAGAAGCACGGAGCACAATCCGACCACCCATGGTCGCCCGAGGACTCAGAACAACGCATTCTGAGACAAGGTTTGGCATCACTACCACACAAAAAGGACCCATCTGTCCCTGTGGTCACTAGTGTCCACACCAGAACAATCACCTCTCGACAAGCGCGACCAATTCATCAGAATCGACCATGCGAAAGGTACGGGCACATGAGTAGTGAGTTCGAGAAGTATGAGGCGAAACAAGGCACCGCATTCGGAATCACCGTCGTGGCCGCTGCACTTCTGTTCGTAGCCGGCATCGTCGGAGTATTCGCGGGAATCTCCGCGATCGCAGGCGACAATCTCTATGTCGCCACTCCCGACTACATCTACAAATTCAATCTCACCACGTGGGGCTGGATTCATCTGATCATCGGCATCATCGCGATCATCATCGCGGGCGGCCTGGCGGTCGGCTCCGGATGGGCGCGAGTCTCGGCCATCATCATCGCGTCCCTCTCGATCATCGCGCAGTTCCTCTGGCTGCCCTACAACCCGTGGTGGGCGATTCTGATCATCGTCCTCGATATCGTTGTCATCTGGGCCGTGTCCACCTGGGAACCCGACGTCGTCTGACGCCGATCTCCTGAACTGCCAATTCACACCAGAGAGCGGGCGAGCCCTGGACAAGGGCTCGCCCGTTTTCAGTCACTCGGCGCGGTACCGACCAGGAAAAGCCCAGGTCGGCGTCGACGGTCGGCAAGAAAATGACTGAAAACGGGAGGGCGCTGACCGGCCGCCGGCTTCGTGCGTGACAGACCCGGCTTCTTGCGAGACAAAGTCGGCGCGCGAACCCATCCGCCGTGTCTTCGGTGTCGAATCCTGCAACGTTCCCAGAACACCACCCGACCCCAGGAGTCGTCCGATGCACACGCAGCGTCCCGTCCGGATTCTCGTCGTACTCGCCACAGCACTGCTCGCCGCCATGACATCGCTGCTGTCGATGCCCGCACCCGCTCGCGCCGACACCACGCTCCAGCCGGTCAAGAATCTCGACGTCGAGCGATACCTCGGTACCTGGTGGCAGCAGGCAACCATCCCGGCGTTCTACGGAATTCGCTGCGCCAAGGACACCAACGCCACATACACACTGATCAATCCGACGACGGTCGGCGTCGACAACAAATGCACCAGCTTCACCGGGCAACCCGACGGCATCAAGGGAAAAGCGACAGTCGTCGACCCAAAGAAGAGCAATGCCGCGCTGGCGGTTTCCTTTCCGGGAATCCCGAACACGATCAACACCGGCTCGTTCCCCAATTACGTGATCGCGTGGGTCGCGGATGGCAAGAATCCGAAGGGCCCGTATGAGTACGCCATTGTCGGCGACCCGTACCGGCTGTCGGGTTTCGTGCTGAGCCGACAGAAGGTCGTGAGCAACGAGCAGCTGCATGCTGCGGCTCAAGACGGAGTCGTTGGGCTTCAACTCGTGCACCTTCCTGATCTCCCCCATCACGGGTGGCCGCTCGGACTACTCGCCGCTCTGCACCGTGTGACCGACCGGCCCGGCGGTGAACTCGAGCCGAGTTCACCGCCGGGCCGATTACCCTGAACGCGTGGACACCGCGCCAAGCCCCACCACGCTCATCGCCGCCGCGTACCGCATCGCCGACGACCTCCTCTTTCCCGACGCCGCAGAGGTCGACCGCACCGGCGAGGTCCCCGCCACCCACTGGACGGCACTCGCCGACGCCGGGCTGTACGGCATCGCAGCACCGCAAGCAGTAGGCGGGCCGGGGCTCGAGCTCACCCAGGTCATCGAGATCATCGAGGTCCTCACCAGTGGCTGTCTCTCCACGGCCTTCACCTGGCTACAGCATCACGGTGTCGTCATCTCGCTGGCAGGCACCACCAGCGACGCCCTGCGGGACGAACTCCTCGACGCCGCCGTGTCCGGCCGCACCCGCGCAGGCGTCGCCTACGCGGGGGCGGTACCGACACCGCCGAGGATGAGCGCGTCGCGCACCGACGGCGGCTGGGTCTTCTCGGGATACGCACCGTTCGTCAGCGGGTGGGGCCACATCGACGTGCTGCAGATCTCGGCGCGCGACGTCGACTCCGACGACGTCATCGCGGCAATCGTTCCCACACACCCGATGTCGGCAGCCATCACGGTCTCGCCGATGCGACTCACCGCGGGCAACGCATCGCACACCGTCAGCCTGCGCGTGGATTCGCTTCCTGTTCCCGACGCCCTTGTGGTCAGCAGGGTCGCGCTCGACGACTTCTTCGCCACCCAGAACATCGGCATCCGACTCAACGGCGCGCTGCCGTTCGGCATCCTCCGCCGCTGCACAGCACTGCTCGACCGGGGAGGCGCAACCGCGCAGGCCCGACGACTCCGCGAGCGCGGCAGCGAGATCCGCACCCGCCTCGACACCTCACTCGCCGACGCCGACGCACTGCTCGCCGCGCGCGCCGACGGGGCGCAGCTGGCAGTCGATGCCGCCGCAGCGCTCGTGGCAGCAGACGGCGGCCGTGCGCTGGTCGTCGGAAGCGACGCCGACCGCCTCTCCCGCGAGGCGACGTTCACCCTCGTCGCCGCGAGTCGCCCCGAATTGAAAGGCCTACTGCTGCAACGCTTCAGCGGAGAGAGCGAGTGATCGTCGACTGTTCGGGCCGCACGAAGTCGCGCAGGAACAATGCCTCGGCGATGGCGAGATTCTCGATCTCCGACGGGTCGACGCTCTCGTTGGGCGCGTGGATCAGACACGACGGCTCTTCGACGCCGAGCAGCATGATCTCGGCGTCGGGGAAGGTCTGCTGCAGCACCGTACACAGCGGAATCGATCCACCCTGCCCCTGCATCACCACGTCGCGCCCGTAGGCGGAGCTCATCGCGTCGACCAACGCGTCGAAAGCAGGCCCCTCGGTCGATCCGGAGAACGGCGCCCCGATGGCCTCGCGCTCGATCGAGATCTTCACATGCCAGGGCGCGACCCCTTCGAGGTGCGCGATCAGCGCGTCCTGAGCAACCTTCGCGTCCGTGCCGGTCGGAACCCGCAGGTTGATGCGTGCACGTGCACGCGGGGTCACCGCAGCCGACGACCCGACGACCGGCGAACAGTCGATGCCGAGCACCGTTGCGGCCGGGCGCGCCCACACCATGTCCGAAATACGACCGGAGCCAACGACATCCACGCCGTCGAGCACGGTGGCGTCGCGCCGGAAGTTCTCCGCGGGGTAGTCGATACCGTCGAATTCCTGTGTGGCATCCAGCCCGCGAACAGTGGTGTTGCCGTGCTCGTCACGCAGACTCGCGAGCATCGAGATCAACGCCGCCAATGCGTCGGGAGCCGCACCACCGAACATGCCCGAATGCATTGCGGATTCCAATGTTTCGACGCTCACGACCACATTGGCGACACCACGAAGACTCGTCGTCAAAGTCGGTTGTCCCACAGTGCAATTGCCGGAGTCGCAGATGAGAATGGCGTCGGCGTCGAGCAGTTCGGGATGCTTCGGCACGAAGTCCTCGATACCTCCCGACCCCTGCTCTTCCGAGCCTTCGCCGATGATCTTGATGTTCACTCCGGCCTCGCCCGCGAGTGCGCGCAGCGCGGTGAGGTGGACGGCGATGTTGCCCTTGCAATCTGCTGCACCCCGCCCGTACCAGCGGCCGTCGCGTTCGGTGAGTTCCCAAGCGGGAGACTTCCACGCGTCGGGATCCATCGGCGGTTGGACGTCGTGGTGAAAGTAGAGCAGCACGGTCGGGGCGCCTGCCGGACCCGGGATGTGCCCGGTCACGGCCTTGCTTCCGTCGGCGGTCACATGCGCTTCGACGTCGTGCACCCCGACCTCGGTGAACGCCGCGATCAGCCACTCGACCATCGCGTCGCAGTCGGGCGGAGGCTCACCCGCGGGGTCGTAGACGGATTTGAAGGCAACCATCTCGGCGAGATCGCTGCGAGCCTGCGGCATCAGCTCATGGACTCGAGCACGAATGGGGTCGACAGCCGTGGAATCGGTCATGCTTCGAGTAACTCACATCGCGGGGATCGTGTCACGTCGAGGGCGCAGTACCGCGGTCGACTTGCGGTTGCGCGGTGGCCACAGCGGCGCGATACTCGCTGGGAGTCATCTTGAACTCGTCACGAAAATGCTTGCGCAGCAAAGCGGCGGACGTAAAGCCCGACTTCGCAGCAATGACGTCGAGCGCCGACGAATCGTGTTCGTCGAGCAGTTCACGAACGTACGCGACCCGTCGTGCCACGATGAGTTCTGCAGGCGACTGTTCCGCATGGACGAAGTGTCGGTAGAGCTGTCGCCGACCGATCCCACGGCTGTCGACCCCATTCGTGCTCGAGTCCATGAGCTGATGCCGCAGGCTCGCAGCGATCTCGCCGAGATGGTTGCCTTCAAATCCGTCTACGACCCCGCGGGTGAGCCTCCGCCCGACTGCGACGCGATGGTCGAGTGGCTGATCGCGGCCCACTCGTCCTCTTCGGACACGGGCTGATTGCGCACCGCGGCGTCGACGGCAAAAGCTCGCACGAATCCCGCCGTCGCCAGACCTAACGTCGTCTCCTCGATCGTCGGCAACATCCCGCTACGCGCGGACGTGAGGCCGTCGTCGATCTTGTGTGCCGGGATCATCAGCATCGTCGACTCGCACACGGCCGCGAACTCGCCCACGAACGGGCTGGCCGTCGTGATCAGTGCCAGTTGGTTGGAAAGGTAGCGTTTCGTCCTCCCGAACTGGCGAAATCGCAGCGTTCCGGCCAGGCGATGTACCGCGGCAATCACCAGCGGCGGCCCCTCCTGCGCCGCTACGTCGTCTACCGTGCGTTCCGTACGCCGCGGAGTCGACAGTTCGCAAAGCGCGTGCACCGTCGACAACGGACGGTAGAACACCGACGCGACGAACGACGCCGGTTCCGCGACGGTGAGTCTTCCGAACCCGGCCGAATAGGCGTCGACACCCGACTCACCGCACAACAGCGTGGAGGTGTCCGGGCGTGACGCCTCCAGCTCACGTTTCCATGCCTCGACCGCTCGGCTGTCCAGTCGCGTCGGCGTGGCCTCAGCCATCGCTCGAGCCATCGTCGTGTATGAGGCCCGTGATGTCGTCGTTCGCCTGCACACGACGTCGGAACTCCTGTGGCGTGACGCCGTAGCGGGCCCGAAACCTGTTGCGCAGCGCGTTGGCCGACGGAAAACCGGAAAACTGTGCAAGGCGGGCGATGCTGATGTCGGCCTCGCCGCTCAACAGCTCTCGTGCACACTCGAGCCGACGTTCGACGATCATCTCCGCGGGCGAGTGTCCCGACGGCGCGAGATACCGGTAGAGCTGACGCCTGCTCAGATACAGCCGGCGGGCGAGCACATCAACGTCGAAATCAGAATCCCAATAGTTCTGATCTATGAGCCTGCGCGTCGCCACCCGCGCGAATCGCGCATCGCTCTCTTCGCGCAAGGAGCTCAGGTCGGATTGCCGGATGGCGGTTCGGATCAGATCGACCGCACTCATCTCGGTTTCTGAGTCGATGTGCTTGCCGCGCACCGCGGCTTCCCGGACAAATGTGACCAAGAACGCCGCAATCGCCGAACCAAGAGTCGACCCCATGATCATCGGCGCGAATGATTTCTGCCCCGGCAGGAAATCATCACCCAATAGTTCTGCTGGTACACACATTCCCAGCGGATCGGTGATGTCGAATGATTCCACCTCGATCGGCGACCGATTATCGATGACGACGAGTCGATCCGACTGCCCAAAGCGGTATGTGCGGCCGCCGTGGCGGATCTGACCGGACATCGGTAGCTGCTGTGTCGCCACCAAGACGTAATCCGAGCGGTGATGCTTGATCAGTTCGACGGTGCGCGCCGTCGTACAAGGTGTGCGGAGCAGCGCGAATACCGAAGTCACACCCAACGTGCGCCAGAAGACATGCTGCTGCAGTTCCGTCCCGTGCAGCGGCCTGACCGACAAGGCCGAGATGAAGTCCGATGCTCCACTGTCGGCCAAGCAGGCGTGTCGCGACAGCTTCTCCCTCTGCGTCTCGGAAGCGCCCATTCGCTTGTACCAGTCAGCAACGACCTCCGGGTTCAGCCGGTATCTCGCCGGCCCGCGCATACGACCCGCTTCAGCATTCGGTCCGCCATCAGTTTTTGGGGTGCCGTCAAACATATCGCTGTCGGACATCGTCACCTGGCTCGAAGTCAGTGTCGTGGATCGGAATCCCCGGAGGGCCGATGTGATTCTCCCAAACAGACGGAACATCCGCTTGCTCAATCGCGAACTCGCTGAATTGTCGAGGCGCGATTCCGAACTCGGACTTGAACCTGTTTCTCAATGTACTGACCGACGTGTATCCCGACCGATGCGCCACTTCGTCGAGGAGTATCCTTTCATCGCCACTCAGAATCTCGCGTGCGCGCCTGAGTCTCCGTTGGTTGATCAACCTCGACGGTGTCGTTCCCGTGTCGTCGAAATGCCGGTAGAGCTGACGCCGGCTCATGAACAACTCCTGCGCAATGGAATCCGGGGAGAAGGCGGGGTCTGTGTACCGGTCCTCGATCATGTCGCGCACGCGTTGACGAACAACGGGCGCGCTTGTCGACGGGTGTCGACCGAGCCGGTTGCCGTGGGTGACGGTGGCGCGCAGTAGTTCGACGACGATGCGTTCGGCCTCTCCACCAACGGCCCGATTCGCGGTTGCGGCATCGGCGACGAAACGTCGCACAAACGCAGCGACCGTGTGAGGGAGTAGTCCATCCGAGCGACCCGGGAGTACCGCATCCGCGACCCCGAGAGCCTCCTCGCGCACCAGCAGGATCGTCAGGTCCGTGACCGCCGTCGTCCAGAGCGCGAAGGGTGTGTGAGTCGGGATCACCGCCATCTGTCCTGGCCGCAGCGTGGCCACTTCGTCGCCGACTCTGACGTGACTGCATGCGCTCACACCATGAACGACAACGACGACCTCGCCCCCCGTTGCGCGCCCAGCTCCCGCCCCGCGCGTCAGTCGAAACGGGGTGGCCAGACACGCGTAGGCGCGCAGCATCGACATGGTCCGCTGATAGCTGAGCGCCTCGAAACCACTCTGGCCTTCTGCGGCTGCGATGGCCGCATCCGAGAACTGCGCCAATCCGTTTCGCCCCGACAGCGCCCGCGGCGCACGCCCGGTGAGCCCGACCCCGAGGCCCCGCTTCCACCGCACGACGGCATCCTGGGACAGCGACTGCGAGACGTCCCCGGATCGAATGCTGTTCATCGCCTCACCAACCATCGCTGACTTCTCTCGCATACTCGAGGGGCGTGATTCCGTACCGCGCCGTGAAACGATTCCGAAGGGTGGCCACGGACGAGAACCCCGAGGCGTGCGCGATTCCGCTAAGGCCATAGGAACCGCCACGCGCGATCAACTCCCGCGCCCTGTCGAGCCGACGCTGCGCGATCATCTCCGCTGGGGATTCGTCGAACTCAGCGAGCCGACGGTAGAGCTGGCGTCGACTGAGATGTAACAGACCGGCGAGCGACTCGGCGTCGAAGTCAGGATTCCGGTAGTTGCGGTCGATCGCATCGGTCACCCGTTCACGCAGCACAGCCGGGCTGTCGACGGTGTACGTCTCCCGCGACCTGTGTGGATTGAGGGTGGACCGAAGGAGGTCGATCGCCGCCATCTCGGCGTCGAGTTCGACGTCGGCGCCCCGCACCGCGACGTCGTAGGCAAAGTTGCGCAGGAAGACCGCCGTGGCCCGACTCAGCGGCGAATCCTCCATCACGGGATCGGCCTCGGCGAGGTCGGCGTCGTTGATCATGTCGGCGGGCACCCAGACGCTCGCATACTCGGCGGTGGTCGTGTTGGTGATCGAGAAGGTCTCCGACATCGACAGCGCGGCAAGTGGATTGGAGTAGGTGAACGAGTATTGGCGATCGTCGGAGGTCACAAAACCATCCGTGATGGAGTCGGTTGTACCGAACAGAACGAAGTCAGAGTTGTACTCCGAAATGCACTGGGTTGTCCTGTGCATCGTCGACGGTGTGCGGAGCAGCACGTAGGTGAGGACGAACGACAGCGGACGCCAGAAGAGATACTCGTCGAAATTCTCTGCTCCGTCATGCGGTTCCAGCACAAAAGTCGGCATGTAGTTCGCGGCGTCGCCCGCTCCGCTGCGATGTAGATGCCGCGACGAGGCGCTTCCGAGTTGCGGTGACGTGCCCACTCGCCGGTACCAGTCGTTCAGACGTCCGGTATCGAATCGCTTACCCGCGCTCTTGCTCATTCACCTACGCCCGTTCAGAAGTTCGACGCGGCAAGACGATCATCGACGAGACGAAGAAGCAGACGGCACCGATGAACGTGCAACTGTTCGCCAGGACGTCGTCGACGGTATTGCCGTCGGGTGTGATGTACGCACCCACTGCGCTCACGCCGAAAGCGATGCAACCCAACAAGTTGATCTGCGCCGACCACCATCCGACATCACTGGGATTCCACGCCTTGCTGGTGTGGTTGTACGCGACGAGCACGAGTATTCCGCTGACGAGAAACATCACCGAGCCTGCGGCATCCGGCGACCATACGAGATGCTTCTCCGATGCGATGTTGCGCGCGGACAGTGCGGCCGCAGTGCTGGTGTTGAACATCAGAGTGCCGAAGAATTGTGTAGCTGCCGCAAGCCATTCCGCACGCACCATCGTTCCCGGCGCGTAGTCGACGGGCACAGTGACCGCGCCGCTGCGCAGCAATTGCACCAACGCCGCGGCCGTGAAGAACCACGCGCCGATGAAGTAACAGATGTTCGCATTTGCAGCGCCCATCCATATGCCGATCCACGGCGCTGATCCCAACGCGAAGAGCGCGGAGCCGATCATGAAGCCCCAACACTGCTTGGTCAGCGTTGGTGTCAATAACACGCGATGCCAGTCGGGGGTCTCCACAGCGGCAGAGGTCACGACAACTGCTCCTTTCTGTCAGGTACCGAGTTTCGGGCACGTACCGAGACGCACACGCCCTGATCCGTACCTTCTGCCGTCACCACGGCGCTCGGCTGTGGGTGAGCGGGTATCCACTCCCCGCAGCCCGAGAGCCGGAGGTGACAGTGCTCGGCAACGAAGCCGATCAGCAGTGGTGCCGATCGACTACGCCGGCGATCAGTGGTGGAAGTGCGAGCCGGTTCCTTCGCGCGGCATCGCCGTCTCAAGCTTGTCGAGGAAGGCCACTTCGCTCTCGATGTCGGCGAGCAGCGCAGCGGCCAAGTCGTGACTCAGTCCCGCTCGTACCACAATTCGCTGCAGCGTCCAGTCCGCCAGGCCGTCGGCCATGGGATAGGCAGGGACGAGCCAGCCCTTGAGCCGCAAGCGATCTGAGAGATCGTAGAGCGACCACTTGTCGGTGTAACCGTCCTTCAGCTTCCACGCGAACACCGGGATCGTGTCACCGTGGCTGACGAGATCGAACGGCCCCATATCCGCGATCGCGTGCGAGAGGAACAGCGCTACGTCGATGGAACCCTGCTGAATCGCCCGGTATCCTTCGCGTCCGAGTCGCAGGAAGTTGTAGTACTGCAATAGAACCTGGGCGCCGGGACGCGAGAAGTTGAGGGCGAGAGTTGGCATGTCGCCGCCGAGGTAGCTGCAGTGGAACACCATGCTCTCGGGCAACGCCTCGGTGTCGCGCCACACGATCCATCCGAGGCCGGGATAGACCAGCCCGTACTTGTGGCCGGACGTGTTGATCGACACCACCCGCGGTACGCGGAAGTCCCATTCGAGCTCAGGCTGACAGAAAGGCGCAACCATTGCTCCCGACGCCCCGTCGACGTGGATCTTGACGTCGAGTCCGGTGGATGCCTGGATCTCGTCGAGCTTTTCCGAGATCTGTTTGACCGGTTCGTACAGCCCGTTGTAGGTGACGCCGAGGATGGCGACGACTCCGATGGTGTTCTCGTCGACGTACTTTTCGAGATCGTGGCCGTCGAACACGAAGTGTTCTTCGGAGACGGGGACCCAGCGCGGCTCTACCTCGAAGTAGTTGAGGAACTTCTCCCAACACACCTGTACCGCGGTGGACAGCACCAGGTTGGGCTTGTCGATCGGCTTGTTCTCTGCCTTACGTCGATGCTGCCAATGGCGTTTGAGCGCAAGGCCTCCGAGCATCGCGGCTTCGGACGAACCGATGGTCGACGTTCCGATCGCTGCTTCGACGTCGGGCACATGCCACAGATCGGCGATGGTCTTCCAGCATCGGTCTTCGATCGCGGCGGTCGCCGGATACTCGTCCTTGTCGATCATGTTCTTGTCGTAGGTTTCCGAGTACAGCTTCCGTGCTTCGTCATCCATCCACGTCGAGACGAACGTCGCCAGGTTCAGCCGGGCGTTGCCGTCGAGCATCGCCTCGTCGTGGACGATCTGATAGGCGGTCTCGGGCAGACTCATCGAGTCCGGGATGGTGAACTTCGGGAACTCGGTCGCCTCTCCCGGTCGCGCGAATACCGGGTTGAGGACGATGTTCTCGGTGGTGTTGGTGGTCGCACGCGCGTTGGTGTGTTTGCGTGACTTGGTCATTGAGATCTCCTCGATTTCGTTGTGCTTGTGCTTCGGGGGGGGGACGTCAGAAGGCGAGGTTCGTAGGCTGTCACTCCTACACTTCGACCGGCGGGTACAGGCGATCCATGTTGTACTGCCTGTTTCTTCGCGCGGCCAATGTCGAGACGGCGAGGAACAGGCATGTCAGGCCGATGACGACAGCCAGTGCGATCCAGAATCGACTGTCGACGCCACCGACGGTGAGTTGTCTCAGTCCGGTGACCGTGTACGTCATCGGGTCTACCCAGTGGATGTATTGGAACGGTTTCGTCGTCGTCGGCACGGGATAGATACCTCCCGCGGACGTCAACATGATCATCAGGAAGGCCAGTGTGACAACGCGGCCGACAGCCGGGCCGAATAGCGCGTTGAACATCTGGATCATTGCCATGAACATCGCCACCATCAGAAGCATGAAACCGAAGGTGGCCCAGGGGTGTGTCGGACGAAGCCCGATGGCGAACACGACCACCAGATACAAGATCGCGGCCTGCAAGACTCCGACCACGAAGGTCGGTGCGTAGGAAGCAAGGATCACACGGAATGAGTTGAGTCCCTGAGCAATCGGTCGCGCCTGCAATGGTGTGAACAGCATCCACGCGATGATGCTCCCGACGAACAGTGCCAACCCGAAGAAGAAGGGTGTGAAGCCGGTGCCGAACGTCTTGGCCTCATTGAGAGTGTTCTCCTCGAGCGCGACAGGCTGCGCAAGCGACTTCGCGAACTGCTCCTTTTGCTTCTCAGACCACTTCGGTATGTCCGAAACGCCGTCGTTGACCTTGCCTGCCAGTTGCTGCGTACCATTCGCCAGTTGCGTAGTACCACTGGACAATTGGTCCGCACCGTTACTCAGCTCCACGAGACCGGTACTGAGTTGGGTCGCGCCGCTGCTGAGCTCGTTCGCCGCACCCCGCGCAGACATGATGTCGCTCTTGAGCTTTCCGCTCTCGAGGAGGGTGAGCGCCTGCCTCACCGGACTCTGCGGATCGCTCATCTGCGCCGAGACCACGGCTGCATCGCTCTTCACCTGTGTCAGTTGATTGTTCGCGTCCGGACCGAGTCCCTGCGTCTTGAGGAAGCTCTGGACCGGACTCAGCGCGCCTGCGAGCGCCCTGATATTGGGATCGGTGCTCTGTGCCAGCTGCGCGACGGTGTTGTCGACGAGTGTGCTCGCCTGAGATTGGGTCGTAGAGGCAGTGTTCAACTGTGCCGACACCGCCTGGGAGTTGGTCCCGAGCCGATCGGCCGCCGCTGTCAGTTCGGCTGTCGAGAGTCCGCTGCCTCCAGCGTTGTTCAGCGCCGCAAGAATCGGATCCGTCGCCGAGGTGACAGCCGAGTCGAGTTCATTCAGTCCCCCAGCGAGTTCTCCTGCTCCGTTCTTCGCGGTGACGAGGTTGGTGGAGAGTTCGTGCGCGCCCTGGTTCGCGGTCTTCATGCCGGCATTGAGCTGATTGACTCCTGCCTGCGCTTCTTTGAGCTTGGGGATCAGCTTGCTCACATCGCTGAGCACGATATCGAACGTCTGAGCACCCACCTGCGCGCTCACCTTGTTGACCACCTGTTGGGCCGCATCCTGCCCCATCACCGTCGACAGGTAGTTGTTGGCATCGTTGTAGGTGAAGATCAAACGCGCCGAACGCGGATTGTCGCCGGTCGGCGACGCGACGGACTCGCTGAAGTCGCTGGGCAGCGTGATGGAGAAGTAGTACTTCCCGTCACGCACGCCGTCTGCCGCGTCCTTTTCCGAAACCTCATGCAGATCAAGCTGTTTCGAGTCGACGAGTCCTTGCGCGACCTGCGCACCGGCGTCGAGCTTTTGTCCCTGCACCGTGGTACCGGCGTCGGCATTGACCAACGCGACGGGGATCTTGTCGACCGCATTGAACGGATTCCAGAAGGCCCAGAGATAGAGCGCGCCATACATCAGGGGCATGAGGATGATGACGATGAGTGCGAGGCGGGGCATCCGGCCGCGGTAGTAGCGTTTGAAATCGCTACCCGGAGAGAAGGCTGCGAGCATGTCAGACACGGTCCTCGGTCTCGAGTTGCACGAACTCGTTGTCGGTCAAATTGTGAACCTCGATCACGTCTCGCACGTGAGCGTCAGGGAATGTCCCGTTGACATCTGCGGTGATAACCGTCTGTTGCTCACCGAGTGCCGCTAGTCGATCGAGGAGTTTCTGCGCGCTGTCGATTCGGGTCAGCCGATCGATTCCGCCGACCACAAGGAGTGGGGGCTTGCGTATGTTTGCCACCGCAATCCGCAACATCGCGGCGGTGAGCTCGGGGAGTTCCTCCACGTAGTCGTCGATGTCCGGCAGGGAGTATGGGCCGAAGACGGGTCGGCAGATTCGTTCCATGTCATCAGGCGTTGCACGACCTACCCACTTGTACCACTTTGCCGCCCAACGTATTTGCTCGGTGATAACGTCACTCACCCGAATGGTCTGTTCGATGCCGTCAACCTCGTCGATCCATGCGATCGCCGAGCGGGAGAACAAGTGTTGGGCATTGTTGACCTTGCCGAACGCGTGCAGCTCTCCCGACGACGGTCGCATACGTCCGGCCAGAGTCAGCAGCAGCGATGTTCGACCGCGCCCACCGGAACCGACGAGCACCGTGACGCCACCTCGCCGAATCGTCACATCGGTCGGGCCGAAGATGTGGCCCCACGACGCGCGTACACCGATTCCGTCGGCCCGCAGCAGGGTCTCGTCATCGACACCCACGGCGTCGCCGACGCCAGTGGACTTTTGCACCGCAATGGGCGCGGTCACTGGATCACCGTCTGTCATCACCACTCAATTCACTGGCGCGGCAGCGCCGGACTCGAGAATGGGCAGACCATTCTTCACGGCCGAGCCGTTCTTCATGATCAACGAGAAGTTCTTCTCCGGGTCGGAGATGAGCGAGATGTCGGCAATCGGATCCCCGTCGACGACGAGGAGGTCGGCCCAGGCGCCCTCTGCGATGACACCGAGCGGCGCGGAACCGTAGGGATCGCGATTACCCGCCATGGCAAACAGCTCGGCGTTGCCCGATGTGAGCATCTTGAGCGCCTGTTTGTTCGGGTAGAACTCGCCGAGGCGCGCGGCCATTTCACTTTGCCGCGGAGCTGATTCGGGTTCGAGCAGGAGGTCGGTTCCCCAGGCGGTCTTCACCCCGTACTTCTTGGCCCACGCATACACATCGGCTGTGCCGTTGCAGATTTCGCGATTCTTGCCTGCACGGTCGGCATCGGGATAGCTGTGATCGTGCTCGAAGAACGGCTGCATCGACAACCAGATCTCCTTCTCCGCGATGAGGGCGACCGTCTGCTCGTCTGCGAGATGCCCGTGCTCGATCGAGCGCACACCGGCCTCGATCGCGCGTCGGATTCCCGAGACTGTGTAGACATGCGTCGCGACGTAGGTGCCGTAGTCCTCGGCAGCCTGAACCGCCGCGCGCATCTCTTCCGGTGTGAACTGCAGCGTGTAGAGCGGGTCGTACATCGACGCCGCGCCACCGCCAATGGTCAGTTTGATCTGCGAGGCACCCTTGCGGAGTTGTTCACGCACCGCTGTCAGGACATGCGCAACACCATCGGCGACACGGGTGAAACCGATCGAGTCGGTACGGCTTGGGCCTCCGTCGAACTCGTAAGGGATCTCGTAGACGAAAGCGAAATCGCCGTGACCCGAAGTCTGGGAAATCATCGCCTGGCTGGGATTTCGCGGACCCTCGAACTCACCCTTGTCGATGAGGCTCTTCACCGGAGCTGTATCACCGCCCATGTCCCGGACAGTGGTGAAACCGCGGAGCAGCATGCGACGAGCTTCGGCAATCGTGTTGCCGAATAGCAGGCCGGTCGCGCCCATCACGAAATCGAGATAGTTGTTGGCATTTCCCATCAGGTGGACGTGGGCATCTGTGAGCCCTGGCATCAAAAAGCGTCCGCCACCGTCAATGACAGTCGTCGGAGTTCCCGGTGTCTCGCCAACGGGCGAGTCGGAAATGGCACTGATTCGCGATCCCTCGACGACCACATCGGAGTTCTGTCGTACCGAATCGCTGACAGCATCGAATACATTCACATTGCGAATAACTGTCCTCGGTGAGGATTTCTGGCTAGGCATGGGCCAGAGATTAGCGTCGAATTTGTGACGACGTCCATCTCCGTGCCTAGGTGACACATATCCGACCAAATGCGGGACTTATTACCCTAGGAAGAATTTCACAGCCATTTGGCGGCTCTTCCGGAACGACGGTGCGTAGAACGGGTTCTCGTGACCACTAGATGTAGGTGATCAAGGTCGCGGGGTGATGGGCGGTGTCGCTGGAGGTGTAGGCGGGTCCTGCGGTGTGAGGATGAAAGCTCTCACACCATCAGCCCGACACCGACAGGACCCATGTTGCAGCGTAGCGCTATTGCCGACACCATTTGCCGCACCATCGAGCTCGGGGTGACGATCACCGATGCCGCCCTCGACCCCAAGGACCCGCACACCGTCCAGGCGGGCTGGCGCGGACGCCAACGAGCGGGCCGCGTCCAGCGCAAGGGTGTTCACGGTGTTCCAACCCAACCCGACCGCCGCGGCGACCGCCTTGACCGACATCTTGTCGACGATCATCGCCCGCAGAATCCAGGTCGTGGTGCGCCGGGTGACCTGTGCCCGCGGCGCCACGATCGTCGAGATGTCGGCACGAAAGATCGTGGTGGGACAGTCCGGGTTGTCGCACAGATAGCGCGGCACCGCGATATGCAGCCGAGTCGGATGCCCCACGATCGGCAGATCAGCAACCTCACGATCGATGTGGTCACGCAGCCGACCCGGCCGCCCGCATCCGGGACATGTGTTCGTCGGTTCCAGGACCTCGCAGAACACGTGGGTGCGGTCCTCGCCGTCGAGGGCGGCATCGGTGATCGTCACCCCGAGCTCGATGGTGCGGCAAATGGTGTCGGCAATAGCGCTACGCTGCAACATGGGTCCTGTCGGTGTCGGGCTGATGGTGTGAGAACTTTCATCCTCACACCGCAGGACCCGCCTACACCTCCAGCGACACCGCCCATCACCCCGCGACCTTGATCACCTACATCTAGTGGTCACGAGAACCCGTTCTACGCACCGTCGTTCCGGAAGAGCC
>NZ_LZMO01000076.1:0-15999 GCF_001665715.1 Gordonia sp. 852002-10350_SCH5691597 | reverse complement strand
TACGAACGCGGTCGTCGACGTCAAGTCTCTCGACACCGGCAAGTACCCGACCGAACCTCGGAAACCATTCGGTGAGGCCACCGGAGACCAGGTCGTCACCTACGACGCGCAGCGTATGGCGCAGTACATCGTCGCGCCGTTCGAGATCGACGCCGACCTCACCGAATGGTTTCCGAGGTTCGGTCGGGTACTTGCCGGTGTCGAGAGACTTGACGTCGACGACCGCGTTCGCTGCGGGGTCGGAGTCGCTGACGGCGTTGCCGTCGACGGAACACCCGCTCAGCAGAACAACCGCAGCGAATCCGCTCGCCAGCAGCGTCTTGGGTCCTCGCCGATTACCTCTCATCGTGTTACTCGCCCTCTCAGGTGGTGCGCACTCGGGCCAGCGTGGCCGCGACCGGTTCATTCAGTTCGCTCAGCAGGCTATTACACGACGCTCATATGAAGCATGTCCGCGTCATTCACGTCGTCTAGATGGCACAGCGTCGACGACGGGACGTTAGACTCACGCCCTGTCGGGCCGCAGATCGGTTTTGGTCTACAAGCGGTGCACCGACAATGCGGCGCCGTGGCGAATGTGTCCGGCGCGTACACGGATCGGGTACGGGGACGAGGCAATGGCTGCACAGGCGCGGAGCGCAACGGAGCGGAAGTCCGCTGCCGGCGACGCGTCGGCCATTGTGGACGCCGCGTCGACCGTGCTGCGCGCCTACAAGATGGACACCCTCGCCGACGTCGCTGCCGCCAAACTGGCCCGGGATCGGCAGGCCCGCACGGTTGTGGTCGTCGGGGAGGTGCAGCGGGGTAAGAGTTCGCTGGTCAACGCGCTGGTCGGGCAACGCGACCTGTGCCCCGTGGGGGTCGAGGTGACCTCATCGACCGCGGTGTCGGTCACCGTCGACGCTGCCCTCGACGTCGACGAGACCGCCGAACTGTTCTTTCCGTCCGGGACATCGCGGACCACACCGGTCGATGAACTCGCGCAGTGGGTGACCACCGATGGTGCGCATGTCCGCGACCCGCAGGTCGACGAGCTGCCGACCTCCGCCGCAGTCGGGGTCCGCACGGCGCGGGTCTCCGACATGACGTTGGTCGACACCCCGGGTGTGGGGGGACTCGACGTCGGGTTGGCCAAACTGGCTACGCAGTCGGCCCAACAGGCGTGTGTGCTGGTGCTGGTGTGCGACGCGTCGTCGCCGTTGACGGCCCCGGAGATGGAGTTCGTCCGCGAGGCGTCGTCGACGGTCGACTCGGTCGTCGTGGTGGTGACGAAAACGGACAAGAACCTGCGCAGATGGCGCGAGATCGTGAGCGAGAACGAGCGCCTGCTGACCCGCGAGATCGGGCGTCCGTTCCCGGTTTTCGGGGTGTCGAGCCTGCTGGCATCGATCTCCGCCGACCTCGTCGAACCCGCTGAACGCGAGCGGCTCGAGAACGAGAGCGGTATCGCGACGTTGCGCTCCGAACTCACCCGACGGCTCGACGCTGCGGCAGATCTGCCGGAGGTCGACGCCGTGCGCACCTGCCTCGAAGGTCTGAAAGTGTTGCGCGCCAAGATCTCTCGCGAACTCGACGCCGTGCAGGCTGGCGCCAAAGCGCTACCCGACCTCACCGCTGAGCGCGACAGACTCACCGATCTGCAGGAGCAGGCGCGGGAGTGGGAGCAGTACCTCGCCCGTGACCTCACGTTGCTGTGACAGCAGGCGGTCGACGGTCTCGAACGACGCCTCGACGACGTACGCGACAAGTGGACGCTGTACGTCAACAAGCACGGCATGCAGGTGCTGCGCCGCAGCGAACAGAAGTTCACCGCGGACATGCACGCCGATCTCCAATTGGCGATGGCGCAGACACTCGCGGAGTTCCTGCAGCGACTCCACGACACCGTCGTCGCCCCCCGATTCGCCGACGACCCCACCGTGTGGGAGGAACTGCGCGCACAGATCGTCGAGTCCATGCAGGACAAGCGGATCGAAACCCATCAGGTTGCGAGCAAGCGGCATGGTCTGCTCGATCCGACGCTGCTGACCATGGGTGTTGTCGGCTCCTCGACGCTCGGCGGGATACTCGGACTGAGCGCCCTGATGGGTGTCGGCGTCGTGGTCGGCACGGTGTGGGTCGGAGTGAACCTGGGTTTCCGTGCGATCCGAGCAGGCAAGGCGAACCTGCTGACCTGGCTGCGGGAGACCATCGGCGCGACCAAGGCCGCAACCGGACGCCTCCTCGACAGTGCCGTTGCGCAGTCGCGACCAGAGATCGTCATCCGCTACCGAAACTATCTGCGCGAGAACATCGAGACGCTGCAGAACACGATCAACGAGGTCCAGAAGACAGCGCAATCCGACGCCGCGTCGCGGGAGAAGACCGTTGCCCGCCTGACGTCGAACCTCGAGGTCGTCGACAAGCGGATCGCGTCGGCCGACAAGTATCTTGCGCAGGTGAAACGATGACCGCCTCCTCCGGCAACGATCCGGTGCATGCCGCTCTCGATCGCGGTCTGCGACAACTCGCCGGTCTCGGTGGCGACCTCGTCTCCCACGCCAACTCGATCGGCACCATCCTGTGGTCGCCGCCCCGAGTTGTCATCGTCGGACGCTTGAAGGCTGGCAAGTCGACGCTGGTCAACGCGCTGATCGGGGCGCCCGTTGCTGAGACCGCCGCACTCGAGGCCACCAACGTTGTCACCGTCTACTCCGACGGCAGCCCGTCGCGCGCCGAGATCGTCGGAGTCGACGGCCGACGCCACCGCGTCGCCGTCGCGGCCCATCAGCCGGTCGAGCTACCGCTGCGGTCGGCGGAGATCCAGTTCGTCGAGCGGTGGATGCCGTCGGCGTCGTTGCGGCAGCTCACACTCATCGACACGCCTGGATTGTCAACGCTGACAACCGAAAACGACACGGCCACACGACGTGCGGTGATCGACGGATTCGAGCAGACGCGCACGGCGTCCGTCGACGCCGACGCCGCGGTCTTCCTGTTCGACGCCGCGCCGCGCACAGACGAGATCGAGTTCCTCTCCCAGCTGCCGTTCACCCCGCTCAACATGCTCGGAGTGCTGTCGCGAGCCGATTCGTTCGGCGAGGGCGCACTCGGACGGCGCGACCCGATTCCCCACGCCGCCGACCACGCTCGCGTTCTGGCAAAGCAACTGTCGGAGACGGTCAGCGACGTCGTGCCGATCTCCGGGCTCATGGCCCAAACCAGCCACACCGGCATGCTGACCGAAGACCTCGCGTCGGCGTTGGCCCGCCTTGCGCCGCTGTCCAGGCTCGACGTGGTGCGCACCTTCGACAACGACGACGTCCGAAGCGAGCTGCCGCCGCAGGTTCGCGCGCGATTACTCGGTCTGCTCGGGGAGTACGACGTTCTCAACGGTCGCCAGATCGCCGCTCGCGGAGCTGCGGAGCTCAATTCGTGGTTGACCTCGCTGTCGGGCATCGACCAATTGCTTGGCGCGTTGACCACGTCGACAGCCCGGTATGCCGTTCTGCATCGGGCACACCGTATCCTCGCCCGACTTGATCAGTTGGCTTTCACCCATCCGGCGCGCGACCACATCCGGACGCTCACGATGGGACTTCGCAACACACCGGAGTTGCATCTGGTCACCGTGCTCGAGGACTACCAGCGCATGCTGCGTACCGACCCGAACGCGGCGGTCACCGAGGAGTTGCACACCATCCTTCGTGCAACGTCGGTAGCCGGCCAGGTCGGGCTACCCCCATCGGCACCGTCGCATGCGGTGGCCGCAGAGGCGCAGCGTCGTCTGGCGATGGCGCATCAGCGTTCGCTCGCCACGAGTTCGGCGGCCGAGGATGCGGCACTCGTCGCCCTGATCCGCAGCTACACCCCGTTGACCACCCCGACCGCCCCCAGATGAGCAACCGGCTCACGAGCAGCACACAGGACACCCACACGCATATGTCACCGACCTGGATTCTCGCCATCGACTTCGGTACGTCGAATTCCGCTGCCGCGCATTCGGGTGCGACAAGCGGAAGCATCGAGACGCTGTCGCTCTCGCACACGAGCAATCTGATGCCGTCGAGTGTGTATGTCGCGGCCCCCGACCGGATTTCCGTCGGTGAGCCCGCGCGCAACCTCGCGCAGCAGAATCCGACCGGTTTCGTCGCTTCGCCCAAGCGACTGATCACCGGTGCTCCGACGACGGTGATCGCCGGCTACACGATGCCGTCGGCGTTGCCGGTCGCCGCGGTGATGTCGGCGATCATCTCGCGTGGCAAGGCAGCGCACGCGGGGCAGTTGCCGACGCAGGTCGTCTTGACCCACCCCGAGGCGTGGGCCCCGCAGCAGGTCGGAGTGCTCGTCGAGGCGGCGATGCGCGCGGGAATCGACGGCTCACGGATCAGCACTATTTCCGAACCGCGTGCTGCGGCAGCCCATTACAGCCGCTCCCATGCCATGCAGCCGGGTGCGCGGATCGCGGTCTTCGACTTCGGCGGCGGCACCCTCGACATCGCTGTGCTCACCGTGACCGGACCGAACGCCTTCCAGGTGATCGCCGCCCGCGGTGACAACGGCCTCGGCGGCAAGAACATCGATGCGCTGATTCAGCGATGGGTGGAGCAGCGCCTCGCCGATCGCGACCCCGAGTTGGTCGAGTGGCTGCGTCGACGTGCGCCGGTCGACGTCGTGCAGAGCCTGCAGGAGTCCATCCGAAGCGCCAAAGAGCTGCTGTCCGAAGCGCCGTCAGCGACCATCACGATCAACAACACCCCGCAGGGCCGCCAAACCCTACAGATCACCCGCGACGAATTCGACGAGTTGATCGCCCCGGCGGCCGAGCAGGCCTTGCGTCTGACCAGGGCAACACTGCTCGACGCAGGGATCACGCATCCGGAGCAGTTGACCGCCCTGTATCTGACAGGTGGGTCGTCGCGGATCCCGCTGATCCAGCAGCGGCTCGGTGAGGTTGGACCGGTAGCCACGCTCGACGACCCGAAAACCGTTGTGGCACAGGGTGCATTGGTGACGGCGGTCGGTGATCGCGGTGTCGACACCCGTGAGCGGCCGGCTGCTCCCACAGCCGCCGAGTTGATGACACCGCCCACGCAGCAGGCGCCGGGCGGGCGCTACCAGTCCGGTGCATCACAGGCACCGCCGGGACAGCAACGCGTTGCGCCGACACCGTCGCCGACACCGGCGTCGTCGGGTGGACGGAAGTGGGGTCGACTCGCGCTGATCGGTGTGGCGGTCGTTGCGTTGATCGGCATCGTGGTCGGTGGTATCGCCCTCGTGAACCGTAGTAGCGGAGATGACAACCCGAATCAGGCGGCCGGAAGCTCGACGGCCGCCGCGCAGACTGCTGCGAATGGTAGTGCGATCATCACCGATGAGAAGCAGCTCTACAACCTGCTGCCGTCCGCATTGCAGGATGGCGTCGAGGATTGCCGCAAGAGCGACTTCACCCAGAGCGGTGCGCTCACCTTGATGTGCAACATCAAGAAGGACGGGTCGTTGGCGTCGTTCTTCGCGAAGCAGTCCTACGGGGGAATCGACGCGTTCATCAGTTTCTACTCCGACTCGACCAAGGTGCAGAGCACCATCACGTCGCTCCGGAACGGAACCCTGAGCAACGGCAAGGGAACCCTTGTGGAGGACTCTGCGCGCGTGTCCGCAGCGGAAATCGCCGACGACACTGCCACCAAGTCCGCCACCGCGACCTACGCGAACACGTCCAACAACCTGGGGATGACCATATTCGGGCTCGCGTCGATCGACGACGGCAAGACATTTCTGAGTCGCTCCGGATTGATTTCCTAGAACGCGGAACATTCCACGCATCCGGTCGCATCCAATCCCTGAACGCACAAGCAAGCCCGCCCGATGACGGGCACGAGAGAAAGAAGTCGTGACATGACCGGCACACCCGATCCGAAGCTCGCAGGCCTGAACGTCGAGGGCAACATCACCACCGACTCCGTCGAAGACACCAACCACGACGGTGTGCCCGAGACGGTCCACATGCACGACGACGCCGGAAACAAGATCGACGCGGTCATCGGCGACAACGGCGACGTGACCTTCACCGAGAACGGCAAGCCCGCCGGAACGGTCACCGCCGACGAGCTGAACTCGGGTACCCAGGACTCGAGTGCCCAGGACTCGAGTGCCCAGGACTCGGGCGCCCAGGACTCGGCTACACAGTCGGCTGACTCCTCCGCGCCGACGGAAACCCAGGTCCCCGAATCGAATTCGGAGCACGACGCCAAGCCGAACATCACCTCGGAAGCGCCCTACTCCGAGAAGTCTGACGCCGAGAAGTCTGACGCCGAGAAGTCTGACGCCACGCCCCCTGTGAGCCCCGCGGATGCGCACTCCGACACCTCGTCGCCTTCGGAACCGGCTCCCACCGCAGCACCGCCGGAGGCAGCGGCACCGACTGAGGCAGCCGCGCCGACCCATGCCGCTCCGCAGGCCGAGGCCCAGGCACCGACCGAGGCCCAGGCACCGACCCAGGCCGCCGCGCCGACCGAGGCCGCGGCGCCCCAGCAGACTCCCGCTGAGTCGGAGAATGGCCTGCACGTTGATTCAGCTGTCGACACCGACGGTGACGGCAACGCCGACGTCGTCCACCTCACCGACGATGCGGGAAATCACCTCAACGCCTACCTCGACAACGCGGGCAACGTCACGCTGGTCGAGGGTGACGCCAACCATGACGGCAAGGTGGATACGGTTGCCTACGCCGGCGAGGACGGCACCACGATCGTCGAATCCGATACCGATGGCGACGGACACGCCGACCTGCGCTCGATCCTCGACGAGCGTGGCGAGGTCCGTGAGGTCGACACCCTCGACACCCACGGCAACGTCACGAGCGCCACGCTGGATCTGAACCAGGACGGCACCCCCGACGTCAAGCTCATCGACACCGATCACGACGGCAAATTCGACACCACGGTCCTCGACGTCGACCACGACGGCGTTCCCGACACCGTGCTTTCCGACACCGATGGTGACGGCAACGCCGACACCGTGAGCTACATCTACGGCGGCCCGGACGGCGCCACCGATCCGTCGGCACACGACGAGTCGCACGAGACGTACGGCACCGACTCGCACACCTACGACGATCACGCCACGCACAACGACGCTCACGCCGATCTGCACGGAGACGCATCCGTCTGATCGACCATCAGTCTGCTTGTCCTGCAGTCTGATCGACCGTCGAATCGGCGGGCCACCAACGTTCGAACAACGCCGGGCGGCAGCCCCAACGCAGATCGCGGGGGCAGCCGCCCGGCGTTCGTCGCGGCGCGTGCGCGTCGTTCACCCATGCAGAAGGCGGACATTCGATGACAACCACTGCTCCGATGCGCGGCAGCGTGAGCGTCGAATCGCGTGTGTACGCGCTCGGTGACACGACGCGGATCGCAGTGGGATCGGCCCTCGACAACGACATCATCGTCGACCACCGGGACGTGCGCGAACACCATCTCGTGATCGAATGGCGTGACGACACATGGCATCTCGTGAGTGTCGACGGGGCAACGCTCGTCTCGTCGGGTGTCGCGGTGGTTGATCTTCCGATCACCTCGACGGCAGCGGTACATCTGGGGCCGCCGTTGCCACCTGAGTGGGAAGCCTGTGCGTCTGCCAGATTCGACGCCCCGCTCGCGACCGAAGACATCCAGCATGACCCGTTCACCGACACGCGAGCAGTGACACTCGTCGGACGTGCCCCTACGAACAACCTCGTCGTCGACGACGTGCTCGTCTCCCGACACCACGCCCGCCTCATCAGCGGGTCCGGCGCGCTGCATCTCGAGGATCTCGGCAGTGTCAACGGCACATTCGTCAACGGACACCGGATCGGGCGAGTGGCAGTCACCGACGGCGACACCGTTACCGTCGGTAACACCGACCTCGTCGTCAGCCGCAGCGGTCTCGTCGCAGCTGAAAACGCTTCCGGGCCAAACGCTTCCGACTACAGCGCTTCTGGGTCCAACGCTTCTGGGGGCGGCCTGCAGGTCGAGGGCATCGGACTCGTCGTCGACCGCACCAAAGAACTCCTTCATGACGTCGATCTCGTCGCCCGGCCGGGCACGTTGACAGCACTCGTCGGCCCATCCGGCGCGGGCAAGTCGACACTGTCGAAGATCGTCGCCGGCCTGACCGCTCCAACGTCGGGTCGGGTGTTGTTCGACGGACACGACGTCCACGCCGAGTACGAGTCCCTGCGCACCCGCATCGGTATGGTGCCCCAACACGACGTGCTGCACCGCAAACTGACTCTGCGGCAGGCACTTCGGTTTGCCGCCGAGCTTCGGCTCCCCGAGGACCTTCCCGAATCCGAGCGCGACCGCGTGATCGCGGGAGTGCTCGGCGAACTCCAACTGTCCGAGCACCTCGACACCCGCGTCGACGCGTTGTCGGGTGGCCAGCGCAAACGAGCGTCGGTGGCGATGGAATTGCTCACCGGCCCTTCGCTTCTCATCCTCGACGAGCCGACGTCGGGTCTTGATCCGGCACTCGACAGACAGGTCATGGCCACGCTGCGGCGACTCGCCGACGCCGGGCGCACGGTCATCGTCGTCACGCATTCGCTGACCCTCCTCGCCATGTGCGATCAGGTGTTGTTGCTCGCACCCGGCGGCAAGACGGCGTTCTGCGGACACCCTGCCGAGGTCACGCCGGCGATGGGGAGTAGCGACTGGGCCGAGATATTTGCCTACGTCGCAAGCCATCCCGACGATGCCCACCGCAGGCACCTCGCGCGGGCCGACGGACACGTCTCGCATCGACACCGTTCGACGCCGAGCACGCGGGTCGTGCGGACGCCTCCCCAGACCAGCGCTCAGCGCCAGGCGAGCACGATAGCGCGGCGGCAACTGCGACTGATCCTTGCCGATCCCGGTTACCTTGCCTTTCTCGTGGTGATGCCGGTCGTGTTGGGGCTGCTGACGTTGGTGATCCCCGGCAGTGCCGGTTTCGGCGTAAACACGGCGCAAGACACCGCGGGCGAATCGCTTCAGGTCCTCGTCATCCTGGTGATCGGTGCCTGCTTCATGGGAATGGCGCTGACCGTCCGCGATCTCGTCGGTGAACGCGACATCTTCGAACGTGAACGCGCAGTGGGACTTCGACCCGGCTCGTACCTGACCGCCAAGATCGGCGTCTACTTCGGCGTGGCGATCGCGCAATCGGTGGTGATGGTGGTGATCTGCTATCTGGGCAAGGGGCTGCCGTCCGGAGGTGTCGTCGGAGCGGCGCCGGTCGAGTTGCTCGGCGCGGTCGCGCTCATCGCCTGCCTGAGTACGGTTGTCGGACTTGCCATTTCGGCCGCGGTGAAATCCAACGAACAGACGATGCCGCCGTTGGTCATCCTCGTCATCTCGCAACTTGTGTTCTGCGGCGGGCTCTTTCGGCTCAGCGCGCCGGGTCTGTCGCAGCTCGCGTGGCTCTTCCCGTCGTACTGGGGGTACGCAGCATCGGCGATGGCGGTGGACCTGCCGTCAGTCGCCCCGCTGGCCCCACAGACACGTGGGGCGCACCTCTGGGAGCCCGCATTCGGCAATGCGCTCCTGACTACGAGTGCGCTCGCGTTGCTCGGCGTGCTTCTGATCGCGTACACGGCGTCGAAGCTCCAGTTGAAACGATAACGACCCGAGTGACCTACCTCACAGAAGGTTTTCGACGCCGCGCGGCACATTCGGAGGGTGTCGGCGCATCCAATCTCTGACGGTGCGAGAAGCGCGCCGAACGATCTGAGGAGACGCGATGTACCCCAGCCAGAACCAGCCGATGCCCGCTTACCGTGGCGCAACCCAGGCCGGACTCGACGGCCGCACCACCGTGATGCGGCCATCGGGTCGTGACCTGAATGCGGCTTCCGTGCAGCGCCCATCGCTGCAGGAGAACCCGTCGACGTCGTGCCCGCCGTCGAACATGGGTTGGGCGGCCGCGGCGCTGCTCTTCTTCTGGCCGCTGGCCTTCGCGTCATTCAGCAATGCGGGCAGTGTCGCGACGCTCTGGCTCTCCGGCGACCGCGTCGGCGCGCAGCACGCGTCCGACCAGGCGAAGAAGCTCGGAAAGTACTCGTTGATCGCGTTCGCGGTACTGTTCGTGCTCTCGATCGTGCTTTACGTCGTGGTGATCGCATCGGCGGTGTCATCGATGTCGGCCTACCGCGCCTGACACGCACCTGGCAGCATCTAACCGAGAAAGCCGGCGCGCAGTCGAACAAACAGCCGCCCGCTACGAACGAAGGAGACACGGATGAGCGCTGAGGACGACTCCATCCTGACTGCGCTGGGCATCTCGCCCGACGACGTGCAGGCCCCTCCGCCGGGAGTGTTCGAGCACGCGCTGTACGCAGCATTCGAGTCCGACGCCCCGGCCGACGACAGCACCGTCCCCGACATGGACGACGAGCCCGTCGTGCCGGCTGACGACGGCGTTGTCGTCGAGGACGGCATCTATCACGAAGACGGCCAGAACCACGACGGTCACAACGACGGCGGCCACGACAACGGCGATGGCCACAACGACGGCGGTGCGGTGTCGGCCGATCCCGCGGTCCTGCACGACGACGATCCGACGTTGCAGCACGACGATTCGACCGGCCACGACGTCGACCTCGCCGACCACGATTACGGCGATCACGACGGTGGTAGTGGACATCACGACGGGGGCGACTACCACCTGTGAATCGACCGACAAGCATGACGCGCGGGAAGCAAGCGCAATGAGCAAAGTACTGGACAACGTACGTAGTCTGCGCACCGGTGGCACCCGTCACCGGTGCGCAGGCGTGTGATTGATCGAGAGCATCTGTGGACGAAGCGGCACTCGTGATGGCTGCCCGCGACGGCGACCAACGCGCCTTCGCGGATCTGGTCAACGCCCATCGCAACCAGATCTGGGCCGTCTGCTTGCAGATCTGCGGGAACCAGCACGACGCCGAGGACGCGCTCCAGGCGACGCTGCTCGCCGCGTGGCGCAACCTCGACAAGTTCCGCGGCGAGGCGAGATTCTCCACCTGGATGCACCGGATCGCAGCCAACAATGCGCTCGCGTTGATCCGCAAGCGTAAGGCGAACACCACGCTCACCGACTTCAGCGATCCCGAGGCGCCGGTGACGCTCGACGCCGATGACTCGGCCCCTCGGTTCGACGAGCAAATCGCGCTGCGCGATGCGTTACGCGATGCGCTGCAACAACTTTCCGACGATATTCGTGAGGCCGTCGTTCTGCGCGAGTTCGGTGACTTCAGTTACGCCGACATCGCCGAGCATCAGGGCGTCGGCGTGCAGACGGTGAAATCCAGGCTCAACCGTGGTCGCACACAGCTCGCACAGTATCTCCGCGTCAACACGACCGTGGAGCCATAGCGCGCGTTCGGATGTCGTTACTGCTGCCAGGGCTGTGCTGACCGCGGATCAACGTAGTCACGACGACGGTGGTCGCCGAGAAGAGCGAAATCCTCAGCGACAGTTGCGGCCAATTCGACGAACGCGCGCCGCGTCGACTTGGCAAGGAGATCAAGATCGACCTCTGCACCCTCGGACAGGTGGTCGTCGAACGGGATCACCTGCACGGCACGGGTTCGTGCGAGGAAGTGTTGCGCCAGTTGGGTGAGATCGATGCTGGCGCTGCCACGTCGGGGTCCGCTCAGGACGACAATCGCCCGTGACACCAGGTGGCCGTAGCCGTGCGCTTCTAGCCAGTCGAGGGTCGCGCTGGCGCTGCGTGCACCGTCGAGGGCGGCCGTCGAGACGATGATCAACGAGTGCGCGAGGTCGAGGACGCCGTCCATCGCCGAATGCGACAGTCCTGTTCCGCAGTCGGTGAGGATGATGTTGTAGAAGCGCTCGAGAACCTGAATCACCGTGCGGTAGTCCTGCTCGTCGAACGTCTCTGCGGTGGCCGGATCACGTTCGGAGGCAAGGACTTCCAGTCGACTCGCAGACTGTGACGTGTGTCGTCGGACATCGGAGTAGCGGTGGATCTGCTCGTCGAGGAGAACGTCTTGCACCGTCGACGATGTCTGCTGCGGAACACGCTGTGACAGCGTCCCGAGGTCGGGGTTGGCATCGACGGCGATCACGCGATCGCCTCGCAGACTGGCGAACGTCGAGCCGAGACCCACTGTGGTGGTTGTCTTTCCGACGCCTCCCTTGAGTGACAGCACCGCGATCCGGAAGTCTCCGTGGACCGGAGCATTGAGCTGCCTGACCAATTCGTCGTGATACACCGTTGCGCGCGACTCGCTGGGGCTGATCGTGCCTCCGGAGATGCGGTGCACCGTGCGTCGCCAGCCCGATCGCGGTGGTCGACGTGCCTTGCGGAGGAGCATGCCGGAGTCGAGTCCGGGTGCGTACTGATCCTGCGGCGCAACGGGTCCGCCGAAGTGCGGCGCTCCGAATCCTGTGGGGGCCCCGAATGCTGTTGGGACACCGAATCCTGTGGGGGCCCCGAACTGATGGGGTACACCCTGCGGTTGGCCTTGCTCGGGTGGGGTCTGTTGGGGCGGCCCTTGTTGAAGTGCGGCAAACGGGGGGCCGGCGTGTGGTGGCAGTGATTGAGGTGGCACTGCGTGAGTCGGATCAGTAGGTGGCCGACGTTCCGTGGTTGTTGGCAGCGGGACCCACGAGGGAATTGGCGGCGTTTGCGGTAGCGCAGACGTGGCCTCAGGAACTGTCGGATGCTGGCCGGGGGGTGGTATGGGCACGTTCGGCGTCGGCGGCACCACCGGACCTACGGTTGCCCGGACATCAGATTCCTCGCCACCGGAACGCAACTGCTGGTATTGCTCAGTGTCTGATTGGTTGACGTCGTCGTCGTCGATCGAAGGTGGCGGGACGTGAGTACCGCCACCCAGCCATGGGGGTACGGTAGGCACCTGGTTGTTGTTGACCGTCACGTTTGGCCTCGCAATGTCGGGGTTCGGACCCGACAATACAGTGGTGTCTCCTGAGGGCGCTGAATCGCAGTTGCGTGACCCAGGGTGAGCGCTGGAGTGCGAATATCCGTGCCGAAGTCGGCCGGTTGGGAATGGACGCATGTGGCGAGCGCGGAGAATCGAAAGTAGGTGACTGGGCCAGCGTGCCGGACGTGCAGACACTGTCGGGGCAATGACAGTGCTTCAGCCAATCGAGGGCTTCGAGCCGGGAGGTGCACTTCCAAAGGGATGAGCCCGTCGGGATGTTGAAGTCCGAGTACAAAATCTTGCGCTCTGTGGCCAGCGATCTTGAGCGGTCGCGCGAAAGGCCTTGCGCGGGGTTCGAGCGGCGGACGGCGCAGTCCTAATTTCGATCGGGTCGGAGTGGCCGACCAACAACCAGCCGGTCCCCAGGTGTGATCGTGCGAGATCACCCGATCACCCGATCGCGCCGCCCTGATCGGACAGCAGGTCCTTTGGTATCTGTTTGCCCGACCGGATGGCGTCGAAGAACTGTTTGGTGTTGTCTCCCACGGCAAGTGAGTCGCCGTCGTCGGTCTCTTCCGGACCGCCGGTCGGTGTGGTCGTGGTGATCGGGTCGTCGCTGAGCCACCACCCGAGCATGCCCAGGTTCCACAGGTGCGTGGAGTTGTCGACGGTCAGGCCGTCGACCGCACCGCTGATGAACGGGAACAGACGGAACGGGTTGAGTAGCACGCCTGGGCTGGTGGCCTTCGACATCAAGGCCGACAAGAACTTTCGCTGATTGACCACGCGCTCGAGGTCGGCGTTGGGGAATGCTCGGGTGCGGACCAAACCGAGTGCCTGTTGCCCGTTGAGATCGTGACACCCCTTCGTCAGGTTGAGTCCCGCCTTGGGGTCGTGGAGCGATTGGTCGATGCAGATGTTCACGCCGCCGACAGCGTCGACGAGGGTGTCGAATCCGCCGAAGCCGATCTCGGCGTAGTGGTCGATACGGATGCCGGTGAGTTGCTCGATGGTTTTCGCCAGCAGTTGCGGACCGCCGAAGTTGTACGCCGCGTTGATCTTGTAGCTGCCCTGACCGGGGATCGGGACATAGAGGTCGCGCGGGATGCTGATCAGCGTGGCCTTACCGCTGGGGGGCTTGTACGCGAGCATGATGGTGTCGGTGCGTGACCCGTCGCTGTCGCCCGTGGCGAGATTGTCCTTCTGCTGCTGGGTCAATCCCTCGCGGGAGTCGCTGCCGACGATCAGCCAGGTGGTGCCGGGGGTGTCGGAGGGGCGACCGGCGTAACCGGGCAGGGCGTCGACGCGGTGCAGTTTGCTGTCGTAGTAGAAGAACAGTCCCAACGATCCGAGGACGATCACGAGCAGGATGATGAGGATGATCCTGCCGATGCGTCTGGGTCGGCCGAGCTTCGGTCCACGAAACTTCGGCATGCGGCGTCGAGGTGGCGACGCGGGGGCAGCGGTCTGACCCCGATCCGGACGTCGAGGGGGAGCAGACGATCCGCCACGCGACCGGCGGTCGTCGGGCGACACCGGCTCGGGCTTTTGCGTCGGCGCGTACGCGCGTGCGGCCCCGGCGCCCGCCGCTGCGCCGACCGCGGCGTGCGAGGGCTTGGGGTTCGCGGGTCCGGCGTGATCTGCGCCGCGCGGAGCGGGCTGCCGTGAGGGTCCGGGAGGCGCGGGGCGTCGAGGACTCGGTTGCGGAGGCTGGGCACGGTCGGGCGCCGCCGACCACGCCAATGGTGGCTGGTACTCCGCGGCGCGTCGACCTCGATCGTTTCCGTTGGCGCCAGGCACCTGGCGGGTGGGGTCGTAGGCATTTGGGGGTGCGGCGGTTGGATGGGCGCCGTTTGGGGGTGCGGGACGTCGAGGCTGTCCTTGTTGCCGCGGGTCGCCCTGGCGAGCGGGGTGGTGTGCGGGAGTGCGGAGTCGTTGGTCAGCGGGCGGCTGCGGTGCGGGATTTCGCCGCTGACCTGCGGGAGCGCGGTCTCTTCCAGGCGGCACGGGCGCCGGATTCCGCGGCTGCTGCTCGTGCGGCGACGGACCACCGCGGCGCCGCATGTAGCGCGGATCTGGCTCATTCATCAGATCAAATGTACGCGGGCGCCTGGGCACCAAGCGTCATTCACACAGCGCACGGGCCGATCGCGTGGTGCGCTCAGCCGACCCAACCGAGGTGATCGTGGAGCAGTGCGTACCCGACGAACGCCACGACGTCGATCACCGCGTGCGCGACGACCAGCGGCCACACCCGGTTGGTGAGCTGGTAGTAGCGCCCGAAGACGAGACCCATCACGACGTTCCCGATGCCCGCGCCGACACCCTGGTACAGGTGATAACCCCCACGCAGTAGGGCGCTTGCGGCCAACGACATGTTCTCCGACGCACCGAGCTGTCGCAGCCGTGTGATGAAGTAGGCGACGACGATGATCTCCTCAGCAGCTGCGTTGCCGATTGCGATGGCGATCAGCACCGGCCAACGCCACCACGGGCCGTCGACCTCGCTGGGGACGAGGTGAGCGTTCATTCCGAGAGCTCGTGCCGCCGCGACGAGCGCCAACCCGGGCAGCCCGATCACGGCGGCGAGCACAAGACCCGGCGGTACGTCGCGGCCGCTCAGGCGTGCGAGCCCCACGGCGCCCAGGCGCAGGCCGGAACGCCAGAGGAGATAGATGCCCAGTCCGGCGATCGCGAACAGTCGGAGCACGCTCATGAGCTGCCGTAGGAAATCGATCAGCCCGACGGACGAGCGGCTCGGATTGAGTGCGACCGTCGCGTTGCCGACACCGCTGGTCAGCTGCAGTTCGATCAGCGAGAGGATCGCCGAGATCGCCGAGAAGCCGAAGGTCAGCACGCCGACGATGACGAGTTCGACGATCAACGCACGCCGCTCGCGGGGGTCGTCGACCACGTCGACGACTCGCTGCGGCGCCGGTCGGAGGATCGCACCGACCCCGCGCCTCACGTCGACCATGGCCGACAGCCTACGGCGCCGGGCGGGGCGGGCCTCCGGGGCGTCGTGCAGAAACCAGGGGAAGAGTCGCGCGGTCGCGCTGGAATCTGGGGAAGAGTCGGGCGCGCGGTCGGGCAGCCCTCCCGAC
>NZ_LZMO01000075.1:0-2609 GCF_001665715.1 Gordonia sp. 852002-10350_SCH5691597 | reverse complement strand
GCGGATCGGCTCGCCGTACGTCGAGGGCAAGCGCGAGATGCTGAAGGTCAAACACAAGCGCACGGCCGACTGTGTGGTCATCGGCTACCGAGTGCACAAGAGCGGAACCGGTCTGGGTTCGATGTTGTTGGGCCTCTACACCGATTCGGGAGATCTCCACATGGTCGGCGGCGCAGGAGCATTCACCGACAAGAAGCGAATCGAACTCGAAGAGATGTTTGCGCCGATGCGCACCGATCCCGACAAGCCCGCACCGGGCGAGCCGACGCGGTGGCGATCGGAGAAGTCGGGGGAGTGGATTCCGATCAGGCCGGAACTGGTCGCCGAGGTCGCCTACGACCAGATGGAGAATCACCGATTCCGGCACACCGTCAAGTTCCTACGGTGGCGTCCCGACCGCGATCCCGAGAGCTGCGGCTACGACCAACTCGACGTCCCGCTGACCTACGACCTCCACGATGTGCTGGAAGGGGAAGGCTGACATGGCATCCCGCTCGCCTGCTGAGGAACTCGACGTCGAGGGTGTTGCCGTCCGAATGAGCAACCCCGACAAGATCTATTTCCCCGAGCTCGGTGAAAACGGTGGTCGCAAAAGAGATCTCGTCGGCTACTACCAGCGCATGGCGCAGGCGCGCGACGACGGCGCCGACGGCCCGTTCCTCGTCGCCCTCCGCGATCGCCCGACATTCCTGCAGCGCTTCCCCGACGGCATCGACGGCGACGAGATCTACCAGAAGCACCTACCGAAGAAGCGACCCGACTTCATCGACTCGACGCGCATCACGTTCCCCTCGGGCAGAACCGGGGATGCACTCCGTCCGACGAGCCCGGCGTCGATCGTCTGGGCGGCCAACCTCGGGACCGTCACCTTCCATACCTGGCCGACGGTCGCGGCCGACAACGAGCATCCCGATCAACTGCGCATCGATCTCGACCCACAGCCCGGCACCGACTTCGACGACGTTCGACGCGTCGCCGTCGACCTCCTCGCGCCGCTCCTCGACGAGCTCGGCTACGTCGGATATCTAAAGACGTCCGGCGGCAGGGGGATTCACGTGTTCATTCCCATCGAGCCGCGGTGGGACTTCATCGCGACCCGACGCTGTGGCATCGCGCTCGCCCGCGAATTGGAGCGTCGAGACCCTGACGCCGTGACCACCTCGTGGTGGAAAGAGGATCGCGGCGAGCGGATCTTCATCGACTTCAACCAGAATGCGCGTGACCGGACCATGGCTGCGCCGTATTCGGTGCGACGCAACGCAATCGCGCGCGTGTCGACTCCCGTGACCTGGGCCGAGCTCGCCGACGTCGATCCCGACGACTGCACCATGCGTAGCGTTCCGGAACTCGTTGCGCAACGGGGTGATCCGATGGCCGACATCTCGACGCATCGTCGTGGCCTCGAACCACTGCTGGAGATGGTCGAGCGCGACGACGCGCAAGGTCTCGGCGACATGCCCTACCCGCCGAGCTACCCGAAGATGCCGGGTGAGCCTCCGCGCGTGCAGCCGAGCAAGAAGGTGGGTGCCCACTGGGATGAGGAAGGAAACAGGATCGGTCCGAACTGAGCGTCGAATCGGCGTCGTGCAGTCGAAACACGTCGTCGCACAAGGGAATGAGTAGCGAATGACCACAACCGCAACGTTCGAATCATGGCCGGAGCTCCGTGTGTCCGACTGGGAGCAGACCCGCGACACGGTGCACATGTGGAGTCAGATCGTCGGAAAGACCCGAATGGCGTTGGCCCCGAATGAGAATCATTGGTGGCAGGTCGCGCTGTATGTGAACTCGGTGGGCCTCACGACCTCGTTGATGCCCTACGACGGCTACGGCGTCGAGATCGTCTTCGACTTCGCCGACCACGTCCTCGACATCACCACGACGAAAGGCGAACGGCGACAGGTGCGTCTCGAGCCACGCACCACCGCCGACTTCTACGCGGATTATCTGGCACAGCTGGAATCGCTCGGCATCAGCGTGCCCATCTACGACCGCCCCGTCGAAGTGGCCGAGTCGATCCCGTTCGCGCAGGACACGACGCACGCCTCGTACGACGCCGACGCCGTGAAGCTCTTCTGGCACCAATTGGTCAGCGCGCAGCGCGTTTTCGCGGAGTTCCGTGGAAAGTGGCGCGGCAAGTGCAGCCCCGTTCACTTCTTCTGGGGCTCATTCGATCTCGCGGTCACCAGATTCTCCGGCCGTCCCGCTCCGCTGTTCTCCGGCGTCGTGCCGAACTGTCCGGAGCGAGTGATGGTCGAATCCTATTCCGAGGAGGTCTCCAGCGCCGGGTTCTGGCCCGGTGGCGCCGACGAGGGGGCCTTCTACTCCTATTCGTATCCCGTCTACGAGGGCTACCCCGACGCGAAGGTGCACCCGGCGGCGGCGTCGTACGACACGACGCTCGGCGAATTCCTGCTGCCCTACACCGCCGTTCGAACCGCCGACGACTCAGACGCAAGCCTTCGGGAGTTCCTGCAGTCGACGTTCGACGTCGAATCCAGTCTGGGGGAGTGGCCGTAGAAAGTGAATGTGTGTCGTATCGAAGGATGTGTGTGTTTGAGCGCCCCCATACCTCGATACGACACACATTCTCCGGTCAGCAGACAGCC
>NZ_LZMO01000074.1:0-14424 GCF_001665715.1 Gordonia sp. 852002-10350_SCH5691597 | reverse complement strand
GAATACCAGACCAAGACCGATCGTCAGATCCCGGTGTTCGTGCTCGAGTGACGATATCGGCAGCTCCCGCGGGGTGATCTGCATCCCATCTCATGGACTTGAAGTGCCCTTGAGGTTTTATTGTCGACGGTATGCAGTCGCTGTCTGACGCGGTGGATGCGCGTACTGCCTTCACCACCGCGTTTCGTCTTCACCCCGCGGGAGTTGCCATTGTCGCCGCCGAGACTTCCGACGGCCTCGCGGGCCTGACGGTCTCGAGCCTGGCGTCGGTGTCCGTCGACCCGCTCGCTGTGTCGTTTTCCGTGACCAGTTCGCGGGGGAGTGCCGGTGCGGTACTCGGCGCCGACACGATCGGGATCAGTTTGCTCGACGCCCGACACGTCGACGTTGCCGACGCCTTTGCGCGTCCAGGGGCACCCAGATTCACGACGAACCAGGATTGGACGAGTTTCGAGTCGGGCGAGCCGATCCTGCGCGATGCACACGCGGCGCTGCGGTGTGTCGTCGTCGAAACGATTGCGGTGGGGTCGTCGACCCTTGTCGTTGCCGAGGTGCTCGAGACGAGGCTCGGTTCGTCGACGCAACCGCCGATGGTCTACCGCGACCGCGCTTTCCACACGCTCACCTGATCAGTCCTCGGGCAGCCCTGCGAACGTCTGCTTGATGCCCTTGTACCAACCCATCGACTGACGAGGGTGACGCCAGCGACCCTTCATCGCGTCGCGCGCGTCCTGATGTGTTGCGTCGCCGGCCTTTTCGGCATCCTTGAGATGCTGGTCCTGCGCTTTGATGATCTCGTCAGCGGTCGCGCCGTGGTGCGCTAGTCCGCAGGGGCCTCCGAGTTGCGTGCAGGTCATGGTTTTCATCGGATCTCCTCAATAAGGGGCCGTTCTTGGTGGCACGGCCGGGTCTTGGTCATCGATTTCTTGGTGCTGCATAGGGATGACGAATCGGCGACCTCGGATGTGACCGAACGAGGTCAGGCGCGGTGCTCGTTCTTCTCGCGTCGGACAACACGGCCGAGAACGTCCTGGTCGGCGCGGAACGTGATTCGGGCGACCATGCCGTCGACCACGTCGAAGTCGAATAGAACCATCGCGGTGCCGCGATGGAACCAGGCCGACGCCGGGCGGTCGTCGACGAAGACCGCCAGAGCGGCCTTGGCGCTTCCGTTGAAGAAGTCGGCGATGCTGCGCCGGCCGTCGATCTGCGCGGGCGTGCCGGTGGCTATGGCAACCTCGTCGGCTCTGACCTGAGCGTCGGGAGCCAGGAGCTCGAGAAGACGCTCGAAGTCACCTTCGCGGGCTGCAGCCATGAACGCGTCGACGACCTCCCAGTCGGCGAGGGCGTCGTCGGCAGCGGGTTGGCGTACTTTCGCCCTGGCTCTCGAGGCGAGTTTGCGTGCGGCGGTGGGCGTGATGTCGAGTGCTGACGCGATGGTCGCGAATTCGAAACCGAAGGTGTCATGCATGACGAACGCGACGCGTTCGGCCGGTGACAGGCGGTCGAGAACCACGGTGAGCGCGATCCCCACTGAGTCCGACAGCGCGATCACGTCAGCGGGATCGGGATCCTCGGAGTGCTCGTCGATCGCGGTTTCTGCGGCTTCGGGGATTCGCGCGCGCAGCCGGTCGAGACACAGCCTGCTGGTGACGGTGGTCAGCCAAGCCGGCAGATTTTCGATGTCGGTCTCGGTCGCGGTCATTCGCAGCCAGGCCTGCTGCACCACGTCCTGGGCTTCGGCGTCGTCGCCCAGAATGCGGCCGGCCACGCGGATCAGGCGCGGCCGCTCCGCCTCGAATTCGTGGGCGCGATCATTCGCGTTCAGAACCATGTCACCACCTCGTCTCTGGTTGGCTTGTCCCAGTCCGTTGTGTCCCGGTCTCAGTGTCTGTTGTTGACTCACACCTTGTTGACGGTTCACAGCACGCAGATGTGACAGCACTCAGACGTGACAGGGCCGCGGCGAGGATGGGTCACGTCGTCGCGAATCCCCAGCGGATCGCGTCGACGAAGCGGTCGACATCGTCGGTGGTCGTGTCCCAGGCGGTCATCCAGCGCACCTCGCCGACGCTTCGGTTCCAGTCGTAGAAGTGGACGCGTTCGCGGATGCGGTCGGCGATCTCGACCGGCAGTCGGGCGAAGACGGTGTTGGACTCCGTCTTCTGGGTCAACGTGAGCCCGGCGAGTGAGCCGTCGTCGATGCCCTTCTCCAGCTCGGCGCGCAGCCGGGCCGCCAGGGCGTTGGCGTGCGCGGCGTTTCGGAGACCGAGGTCGTCGTCGAACAGCGCGAGTAGCTGTGCGGTGGTGAACCGCATCTTGCTCGACAGTTGGGTGGTCGATTTCCGGAGGAATCCGACGCCGGGGGCGCGGTCGGGGTCGATCACCACGACCGCCTCGGCGGCCATGGTCCCGTTCTTGGTCCCGCCGAGGCTCACGATGTCAACACCGGCGTCGGTGAGGAACTCTCGAAACGGTTGCCGCAGAGCGGCGGCGGCGTTCCAGAGCCGCGACCCGTCGACGTGGACTGCCATTCCGAATCGGTGTGCCGTCTCACTGAGTTCGGCGATTTCTGCTGCGGTGTACAGGGTTCCGAGTTCGGTGACCTGTGTGATGCTGACCGCCAAGGGCTGTGCGAGCTGCTCATCGCCGAGCGCGGCCGCCCCTGCTTCGATCTGCGAGGGTGTCAGCTTGCCGTCGTCGGTGCTCATGCCGATCACCTTGATGCCCGAAAGGCGCTCGGGTGCAGCACCTTCAGAGGTGTTGATGTGGGCGCTGGCAGGGGCGATGACAGCACCCCACCGCGGGAGAAGCGCCGACAGTGCGACGACGTTCGCGCCCGTGCCGTTGAAGAGCGGGTAGACCTCGGCACGATCGCCGAACTGACCACGGACGACGTCGCGCAGGCTGCGCGTGTACTCGTCTGCGCCATACGGAGACTGGTGTCCGCCGTTGGCGGCTGCGAGCGCTGCGAGCACGTCGGGATGGATTCCCGCGTAGTTGTCGCTGGCGAAGGAGCGGTGGTTGTCGTCGTGTAGCGAGGAGATGGTCACGCTGTCCACGTTGTCACTCTCGGCGAGCCGACTCAATGTCACTGTCGGCGAGCCGACTCAATGTCACTGTCGGCGAGCCGACTCAATGTCACTGTCGAGCCGACTCAATCTACGGGCTGCAATACGCGGCGAGGAACTCGGCGAGCAGGCGGGCGGTGACGGGGCGTGGCAACGATTCGACGGCCGCGATGATCGCGGGCATGTCCAGGTCTGACGCGCCACCATGCCGATGCGGGTTGATCCCGGCAGCAATCAGAACCTCTTCCGCTGCCGCACTGGGCAATGCGAGCGCCTGGTCGAGAGTGACGGCGCCGCTGTCGAACGCTCCGGCCAGTTCACGTAGTGCCTCGGGCGCCAGCCGGGCGGGCGCGCCGCGGACCTCCTCGGCCGCGAGCGCGAGAACCTCGACGAGTTCGTCGACGACGGAATCGGTGACCGGTGTGATCGTCAGGTGTGTGGTGGCAGGCAGGACTGTGCCGTCCGGCTGCGTGAACGCGGGCTGTGCCTGCAGTGCGAATCCGCGCGCCGACACTGCGGAGCCCCACAGGTGGGTGTCGACGGGTTCGGCCGCCTCGGGGTCGGTGCGTACGGCGAGAACAGGTCCCGACGGCGCGCCGACGACGCGTAGCCCGTCGATCCCGTCTATGGCTGTGACGACGGCATCGAACGCGTGTCGGATTCGTCCCGTCAATGCGGCGTAGCCGTCGGCACCCAGGGTCCGGCTGACCGCCCATGCCGAGGCGAGTCCCGCGGCGGAGCGGGAGCCGAGCAGCGTCGGATTGACGATCGGGTAGCCGGGCCAGTCGGTGATGGAGAAGAACTGGGCGCGGTGTCGGTCGCGGTCGCGGTGCAGCAGGAGCGACGAGCCCTTTGGTGCGTAGCCGTACTTGTGCAGGTCGGCGGAGAGGCTGGTGACGCCGTCGACTCGAAAATCCCAGGGAGGCAGACCATCCCACCACGCCAGTGCGAAACCGCCGAGGCAGGCGTCGACGTGGAAGGCGAGATCGCGCGACCGGGTGATCTCGGCGATCTCGGCGATCGGATCGAGCACTCCCGTCGGGTAGTTGGGTGCCGAGGCCACGACGAGAATCGTGTCGTCCCGAATGGCATCGGCGATGTCGTTGGCGCGCACCGCAGTCGATGCCGTCGGCACGGGCACCCGGATCGCCTCGACACCGAACAGTTCGGCGGCCTTGAGGAATGCCGCGTGTGCGGTCGTCGGCAGGACCATCGACGACTGCCCGGGTGCAGCGCCCACGCGATCGCGGGCAGCCTTCACGGCGAGCAGGCAGCTCTCGGTGCCACCAGAGGTGACCGACCCCACGGCGTCCGGACCATGAAAAGTGGCGCGGCCGAACTCGATCAGATCGCGTTCCATCGCTGCCACGGAGCCGAACACCGTCGGGTCGAGTCCGTTGACCGACTGCACCATTCGTGCGGCCGACGCCGCGACCTCGTCGAGCACCTCGAGTCCGGAGTCGTAGACGTACGACAGCACATGTCCGCCGTGCGTCGGCGCATCCGTCGATCGATAGTCAGTCAGTTCGTGCAGAGCCGCGTCGGCTCGATCCTTCAGGTTCGGCGGTTCCTGAGCTCGTGGATCCACCGGGTCGGCTGCGTCGGGGCTGGAGGTCATCGACATCGGTCCTTTCGGGTCACTGAGTGGGGTGCCCCGTCGTGCTGGGGTGAGCGGTCAGAGCGTCGACGCCGGCGTCGTCGCGGTAGTCGCGGAGGAACAGCAGACTGAACACGACAAGCAGCGCCGGCACAAGCGAGAAGGCGAGTGCGATAGCCGTGAGCGCCGAATCCGGTTGTCCGACTGCGGTATCGCCGCTCGACGACACGAACCCGCCGATCGCGAGAATCAGCAGGAACACGCCCGGGCCGAGAGCGAGGCCCACCGTCTCACAGGCGGTCCACACCCCGGACATGGCACCGCCCCGGTCGTGGCCGGTGGTACGGCGATCCGATTCGATGATGTCGGGGAGCATCGCGAGCGGGAACGCCTGCATGCCCGCATATCCGACGCCTGCAACCGCCACGGACGCCAGCATCCACCAGCCGGGGGCCCACGCCGCCACCAGCAACGACGCCGTTGCGGCGATGAACAATACCGACGCCAGGACCAGCCCGGCCACCTTCCCGAATCGGTGTCCGAGTCGATACCAGAGGGGCATCACGATCAGCGCGGGTCCGACCAGCGCGACGAACATGTACGTCAGCGCGGACTTGTTGCCGAGGAGATACGTCGCTACGTATTGCGCGCCACCGAGCATGACCGCGCTCGCGAGTGCCTGAATCACGAAGAGTGCGACGAGGAGTCGGAAGTTGCGTACCTGTGTCAGCGCTGCGACACCGTCGCGCAGGCGGGTTCTGGGAGGTTCGGCGACTCGTGACGCCGCAGCGGATCGGGGTGCTGCGCCGAATGTCGCGATGAGCATTCCGGTGCAGAGGACCAGTGCTGCCACGACAGCCATGACCGCGTACCCCACGTGGCCGCCGCCCGCGGCGTCGCGGATCGCGGGACCGCCCGCGCCGACCAGCAGAATAGCGAGTGCGAGGACCGCGATTCGTGTGGTGATGAGGCGGGTCCGTTGGTGATAGTCGTGCGTGATCTCTGCGGGTAACGCGACGTAGGGCACCTGGAAGAAGCCGTAGGCGATAGCCGTCAACGTGAAGAACACGAACACCCAGGTGGCGGCCAGAGCAGGGGACGCGCTCGGTGGGACGAGGAACGTGAGTACGAACAACGGGACGAGTGCCAGCGCCCCGAAGACCATGAAGGAGCGTCGGCTCCCGGTGCGGGCTGCGCGTGCATCCGAGCGGGCACCGATGATCGGGTTGACCACGACGTCGATGATCTTCGGTGCGACCACGACTATCGAGGCAACCGTCGCCGCAACCGCAAGCGTGTCGGTGAGGTAGTACGCCAGTACCAATCCGGGGAGCGTGCCGAAACCACCCGTACCGACACTGCCCGCGGCATACGACAGCAGCGTTCGACGTCCGAGCACGTCTGCAGGTGCCGCGGGTCGGTCAGCCACGGTATGCCTCGACCCGTTCCCACATTCGGGTGTACGCCTCCGCGGCGGCGAACAGGTCGTCGACGACGCGCGGGCCGTCGACCGGCCCCGCCTGGACGCGAAGGCTCTCGATCCAGTCCGGCAGAAGTCCGTAATGTGCTGTGCCGTCGACGTTCACGTCGAAGACGCGTTTCCCCGAGACCTGCCTGCTGATCTCGGTGACACCGTCGGCTCCGCGGAACGGATACCTCACCGGGTTGCGACTCGCTGACGGTCGCGGGTGTGCCTGGGCGCCGAGACCACCCATGTCAGGGCCGAACCCGACACCGAAGAAATAGTCGGGACTGCGCTGCTCGCGCAGCACACGCCACGCAGAAAGGTAGTCGGGTGGAAGGTCTCCGTGTCGCCCCTTCTCACCCGGTTTGCCCTCGGCAGGTGTCGCGAACAATCCGACGATGCCGCCGGCGGAGAGAATGCGGCCATAGTTGCGCGGATCGGTCCACGTGTGCGACGAGATCACTCCTGGATAGTGACGCCTGGAGATGATGTCGAGGACGGCTTCGGCCGATTTGGCGCTGAAGTGGTCGATGTCGATGGCCATGTTGCGGTCGATGAGTCCGTTGACCGCGTACGCGCCCAACGACGTCAGCCCGCGAACGTTGCACTGCTGCCCGCGCGGGTAGCCGAGGACCGGGTTGTCCTTCTCGGCGGTCTGGCACTTCTCGACCTGCCACGGATGCCCGTTGGACAACTGCTCGCCGGTGTTGACGGCGGTTCCGGTGACGCCCTGGTCGAATCGCGTTCCGCCGAGCGCGTTGTCGAATTTGTGCGTGAGGATCACCTGGCGAATGCCCATCGACTTCAGTTCGTCGAGTCCTCGATCGATATCGGTGCGCGAGCACAGCGAACGACCGGAGACCTCACGGCACCCGAACGGCTCGGAGATCTCGATGCCGAGAGTCACGGCCACCTTGCCGTCCGCGATGACTCGACGGGCGTCTGCCGCCGAGGACACGATGCGCAGGAATCCCTTTCCGGGGCCACCATTTTGGGCGTCGACGTAGTCGACGAGCTGGTGTAACAGCCGGTGTTGGATGCGCACCGATTCCATCTCGTTGCACGGCTGATCGCCGCGCCAGTACTTCTCGCACAGCACGCGGTTCTGCACGTAGTAGTTCTGGATCATGCGCAGTCCCGACCGCCAGGAACGTTCGATCCAGCGGTAGTAGGTCTGCTCGTGCGTTAGTGAATCCCATCTCGGCCACTGCGAGAACGTCGGCCAGCCGTCGGTGGCGTGCGGGCCGGGGCGCGACAGCACCTGCTCGGACACCGCGGGAATGCCGTCGGGCTCGTGGTCGGGGCAGTCGCGCAACGCAACCGTCACACCCAGCGGATCAAAAGGCTTACCGCAGTGCAGTTCTCCGCCGAGGAACTGCTCGGAAAGCAGATGCGCGTGCGAGTCGACGAAGCCGCGGAGATTGCCCTGGGCGTCGGTGCCACGCATGACGGGACCGGTCACGTCGATCTCCGGTTCGGGAAACGGTCGACATCCCATCGCGGGCGTGAGATGTACTTCTCGAGGTCCGCCACTTCCTGCGACGGCGGGTGTCAGTGTGAAGTCGCGACCGCTGCCTGTCACATTCCACTGGGCGCGAGGGCTGACGGGGTGCGTGAGTGTTGGCGTGCCCGCAGTCGCGGTGAGTAGACGTTCGCCCCTACCGGAGAAGAGATAGCTGCCGAGGCCTGCGGCCTTGGCGGTGAACGGCCCGGACTGCCCGCCCACGTTCTTCCCGCCTCGATCGGCGATCTGCACGCAGGTGTTCGCCAGGGCGTAGACGTCGCCCGTGACCGCTCCCGCACGTGCAGGGAGAAGGACGGTGAGGGTGCCGACGGCGAGGCAGCACGCGAGGATGAGTGCGGTCGGTGCGACCCGAACGCGGTTGTGAAGGCGAGGCGTCGCCGTTCTGGTCATTCCCGGCACGGTAACCGAGCGCGCTTGTACCCGCCGACTTTTCGATACCGGTGAGCCAAAGTCGGACGTGGTCAGGTCATCGCACCGACGTGCATTTCCTGCGACGACGCTCCGCGACGCGCGGCAGGGATGGACGGGGTATCACTGACAGGAGAGCAGAATCACGATGGGAGATGTGATGCCGCGCGAAGGCGAATCACTACAGAAGATGGGGTTCCTCACGATAGGTCGGTTCGACGAGGCCGACCCGAGGGCTGGTCACCTCGAGACGCTGCGCACGATAGAGGCGGCCGAAGAACTCGGCTTCGACAGCGTGTGGTTGCGTGACCGGCACCTGCAGCACGGCATCTCGTCGCCGGTTGCGATGCTCGCGGCCGCGTCGATGCGGACGACGCGGATCGAACTCGGTACGGCGGTGATACCGCTCGGACTGGAGAATCCGTTCCGCCTCGCCGAAGACCTCGCCACGGTCGATCTTCTCTCCGGCGGTCGTATCAATCCCGGTGTGTCCGTGGGTACTCCGATGAGATACGACGATTTCAAGACCGCGCTCTACCCGGACACCTACGACCGTGAGGACTTCTCCAAGAACCGGGTGCTGCGGCTGCTGTCGCATCTGCGGGGTGAACCGGTGAGTGAGTTCGAGGGAACCGTCGGGATCGAGACCTTCTCCCGAAGCGTTCAGCCGCAGTCACCGGGTTTGGCCGGCCGCGTCTGGTATGGCGGCGGACTCGAATCGGCGAAGTGGGCCGCTCAGCACGGATTGAACTACCTGACTTCCTCGGTGGTCAGTATCGAGGGCACGACGTCGCGGGACTTCGCGACAATTCAGGCCGAACACATCGACGCCTACCGGGCAAACCATCCCGATCCGTCGTCGGCGCGCGTGTCGCAAGGGCTCGTGGTGATCCCGACGGACTCCGCGACACCCGACCAGGTACGCAAATACGAGGCATACGCGCAGTCTCGCTTCGAGCGGACGCTGAGCCCGCAGGGTCCGCGCGGAATGATGTTCTCGCCGGACTATGTCGGAAGTTCCGCTGAGTTGGCTGAGAAGCTGTTCTCGCACAAGGGGTTTCAACGAGCGACCGAGGTGGCGTTCGCGTTGCCCTTTACCTTCGACGCCGCAGACTACGAGCAGATCATCACCGACATGGCGCAGCATCTCGGACCAGCGCTGGGTTGGATACCCAAGACCACCGAGTCATAGGCGGTCGGGTCATAGGCAGTCGGGGGCCGTAGGTAGTTGGGGGCCATGGGCAGTCGGGTTCACGCCAGGGTGGAGTCGAGGAATTCGGTGATCTCGGCTGTCAGCGCCAGGCAGGCCATGCCGTGTTCGCGTGGTTGGCCACCGAGATCGATCCCGCCGACCACCTGGACCTGCGACGGGTAGAGACCAGGACGCAGGAGGTGCCCCGCGCCGTCGTAGCGGATATGCGTATCGGACTGCGACCCTCGGCGGCCGAGCAGCGCGTCAGCCATCTGCTCGGATGGCCACAGGTGATCGTCGGAGCCGCTCACGCACAGGATCGGGCACGCGATCTTCTCCCACGCGATGACGGCATCTGCCGTCTGCGAGCGGTTACGTGACACGGTGTCGAGGCCCGCACTGTATGCGGGTGCCAACCTCAGCAACGTCGGCTTGTTGCGTGCGACATCTCGCGAGAGATGCCATGCGTTGCTGATCAATTGTGGCATGAGGACTCCGCTCGGCAGCGGCGCGTACGAGCACGATTGGCCGCGGTAGCTCCACGACGAGGTGTCGGGTATCTCGCCGCCGTCGCCGATCGCCTGCCAGGTCACCGAACTCGGGCTCAACAAGACGAGGGCTCCGACGGGAAGGTCGGGTTCGCGCGCGAGGGTGGCCGCCACGCCTTCGGCTCCACGGGAGATGCCCAGCGCGGCAACGGTGGTCGAATCAACCTCGGTGCGCCGTGACAGCCACGAGATCGCGGTGGCGAAGCGCTCGAGTGGAATGCCTGCGACCGGAACTGCTTCCGGGTCGGCGTCGAGCCAGTCATAGGCAAGGGCGACGATGCCGCGCGATGCCAGTGCGCAGATCGTCGCCCGCTGGGAGTCGTATCCGCCCTCCGAACCACCGAAACAGACCACGGCGCGTCGGGCATGGCCCTCTGCCGGCAGTGCGAGGAGACCGGGTCTGCCGTCGACGTCGACCTCGCTGACGCGAACGCCGGGAGCTGTTGCGGACCGGAGTCGCGTGACGTCGGAGCGATGCTGGCCTCCTCTCGCCTCGATGCGAAGCTGCCACGGTTCCGCGGGAGGAATGAACAGGTCGGCGCGGTCGGGTTCGCCGGTGAATGCCATTGCCCAGAGGATGTCGTCGACGGATTGTCCGGTGCCGGCCAGGCGGCCCTGCCACCGCCAGAGTCGGCCGTAGAGATCCTGCCCGGACACCGACACCGCGATGTCGGGGATGCCGGGGGCGTCGACGCCGATGGAGAACGGTTCGTCGTGGCGGCTGGTCGACGGCGCGCGTACGACGACGCGGGGGTCCTGATCGTCGGCAGGAGCGTCGGGCTGGGCGACCGGATCACCCGGATGCGTCGCGTCCTGTCGCTTGCTGATCGCATCGGTGTGCGACGAGAACCACGCGGGGAAGACCCCCGGAGACGGTGCCTGCGACACCCAGGAGCGTGAACGGCACAACCCAGTAGCAGACGATCGACAATGTCGACGCGCCGTCGCGGATCGTCGCCTCGCCCTGTACGAGGGGCGGGATCAGCGACACCACTGTCATCACTCCGAAGACCGCGATCCACATCCACGTCATCGCAGAGGTGATCACGCGGAATCCGTCGCTGCGCGCGACGTCGTCGGTGACGGACGCACGCGCGTACTCGCGGACGAACGGTCGACCGATCACCATGCCGACGAGGGCGATGAGGAAGATCGCGGCGTTGCCCAGTGGTTGTAGCCAGCGCTCCAGAAACGAGTCGCTGACGGTGAATGCGAGGACGGTGAACATCGCGAAAACCAATACAGCACCGGCCTCGAGGGTGTGCCAGGGCTGTCGACGCAGCCGCTGCACCGCGACAGCGAGCACGGCCAGGCAGAGGGCGACGATCACGGCGACGCGAAACGAGGTGTTGCCGACCAGAATCCAGTAGATGATCCAGGGGGAGAAGCCGATCAGGAATCCCATGTGGCACTCGATTCTCGGATAGCGGACCCAATGGTGGTGACCCCCACCGGCCGATCTTACGGCTGGTCCCGGAGGTGCGGGACGGAATCGCTTGCCGCATCCGCGACGATGTCGTCGACGACACGCACATCCACCGCACGGATCGTTGTCGGCGCGCTTCGGTAGGGTGCTCCGGGTGACTTCGAGTGCATCCGAGACGGTTTCCGGAATCAAGTCGGTCAACGCACGCCTGGCGGACGAACTCCAGGTCGGCGAGCATCAGGTGGCTGCGGCGGTCAGACTCCTCGACGAGGGTTCGACGGTTCCGTTCATCGCGCGCTACCGCAAGGAGGTGACCGGCTCGCTCGACGACGCGCAACTGCGACTGCTCGACGAACGGCTGCGTTACCTGCGCGAACTCGATGAACGACGCGCCGCTGTGCTCGCGTCGATCGAGGAACAGGGCAAACTCACCGACGAGCTGCGGAACGCTCTGCTGACGGCGGAGACCAAGTCGCGCGTCGAGGACATCTACCTGCCGTACAAGCCCAAGCGTCGAACCAAGGCGCAGATCGCGCGCGAGGCAGGCCTCGAACCACTCGCCGACCGATTGCTCAGCGACCCATCGCTCGATCCCACTGTCATCGGAGCCGAATTCGTCTCCGACGCGGTAACCGACGCCGCTGCGGCACTCGAGGGTGCCCGACACATCCTCATCGAGCGGGCCAGTGAAGATGCACAACTCGTCGGCGAGGTGCGCGAGACGTTCTGGCGACAGGGATCGTGCGCCAGCGCCCCGCGCTCGGAGGAGATCGCGAAAAGCGCTGCGGGACAGAAGTTCCGCGACTACTTCGACTTCGCGGAGCCGCTCGACGAGATGCCGTCGCACAGGGTGCTCGCCGTGTTGCGCGGCGAGAAGGAGGGCGTGCTCGCCGTCGACCTCACCGGAGGCGACGACGAGGGCTATCAGTCGATGGTCGCGGCGAGCCTCGGCGTCGACCTGTCCGGGAAGGGCGCGGCGTCGACCTGGCTGGCCACCACCGTGCGATGGGCATGGCGCACCAAACTCATGATCTCCACGGCCGTCGACGCTCGGGTCCGTCTGCGTCAGCGCGCCGAGGACGACGCCGTCGCGGTGTTCGCGAAGAACCTGAAAGACCTGCTCCTCGCAGCACCCGCGGGCAACCGCACCACTCTGGGCCTCGACCCGGGGTTCCGGACAGGCGTCAAGGTCGCCGTGGTCGACGGCACCGGAAAGGTGCTCGACACGTGCGCGATCTTTCCGCATCAGCCGCAGAAGCAGTGGGACACGGCGAAGGCGACGTTGGCCGCGTTGGTGGCGCGCCACGGCGTCGAATTGATCGCTATCGGAAACGGCACGGCGTCGAGGGAGACGGATTCACTTGCCGCCGAACTCATCTCGGATATCTCGGCATCGGGAGCACGGCCGCCGATCAAGGCAACGGTGAGCGAAGCGGGAGCATCGGTCTACTCGGCGTCGGAGTACGCGTCGGGTGAGCTACCCGACCTCGACGTCTCGATCCGTGGCGCGGTGTCGATCGCGCGCCGCCTGCAGGATCCGCTGGCAGAACTGGTGAAGATCGATCCGAAGTCGATCGGTGTCGGTCAGTATCAACACGACGTCACGCCGGGCACGCTCGCCCGTAGCCTCGACGCGGTGGTCGAGGACGCGGTGAACGCCGTCGGCGTCGACCTCAACACCGCGTCGGTGCCGCTGCTGGCCCGGGTGTCGGGTGTGGCACCGACACTCGCCGAGGCCATCGTCGCACATCGGGATGCCGCGGGCCGATTCCGCAGTCGAGCGGCATTGCTCGAGGTTCCTCGATTGGGGCCCAAGGCATTTGAGCAGTGCGCGGGATTCCTGCGGATCACCGATGGCGACGACCCGCTCGACGCGTCGGGCGTGCACCCCGAGGCGTATCCCGTGGTGCGTCGCATCCTCGACCGCACAGGCCTCGAACTCGCAGGACTCATCGGCGACGAGCGATCACTGAAGTCGTTGAAGCCCGCAGAGTTCGCCGACGAGAGGTTCGGCGTGCCGACGGTCACCGACATCCTCGGCGAGCTCGAGAAGCCGGGACGCGATCCGCGCCCCGCCTTCACCACCGCAACCTTCGCCGCGGGCGTCGAGAAGGTCTCCGACCTCCAGCCCGGCATGGTCCTCGAAGGTGTCGTCACCAACGTCGCCGCGTTCGGCGCGTTCGTCGACGTCGGAGTACATCAGGACGGGCTCGTCCACGTGTCGGCCATGGCGACTCGGTTCGTCTCCGACCCGCACGAGGTGGTCAAGTCCGGCCAGGTGGTCAAGGTCAAGGTCGTCGAGGTCGACGTCGACCGACAGCGCATCGGCCTGAGTCTTCGACTCGACGACGAGGTGCGCACACCGGGCGGCGATCGTGGCGCGCGCCGCAACGACGCCCGCACGGGTCAGGACTCGCGCCAAGCCCCACGTGGCGGCTCTGCGAACGGACGCGGCGGAAACGACGGCCGTGCCGATCGAGGCCGCGCAGGCAACGGGCAGGCTCGTGGCGGTCAACCGCGCGGAGGTAAGGGACGTGACGGCAAGGGACGGGACCGACGAGAGTCCCAGCCGATCAACGGATCGATGGCCCAGGCGCTGCGCGACGCGGGCTTCGGAAAATGACGCGGGTGTGTGGACATGACGCGAGCTCGGGGAACGACTTCGCTTACGTCGCAGCGTGACTGGTCATCCATGAGCACGGCGAGCCGATGACGTCGCCCGGCGGGCCCGCCCCGGTCATCACGGTTGCTGCGGTCGTCATCCGCGACGACGACGGTCGGTTGCTGACGGTCCGGAAAAAGGGAGCCGTCAGATTCATGCTGCCCGGCGGTAAGCCCGAACCGGGGGAGGATGGTCGACGTACGGCGCTGCGCGAGTCCCGGGAGGAATTGGCGGTCGAGCTACGCGCCGATGACCTCGTCGAACTGGGTGTGTTTCGCGCCGACGCCGCCAACGAGGTCGGCCATCTCGTCGAAGCCACTGTGTTCGAGCATCCGTACGTCCGCGTCGACGCGCCCGCCGCCGAGCCAGCAACAGCGGGATGATGTGGTCGGCGAGCAGCGGCGCCAACGGGACATTCGCCGACGCGACGTCGATCCACTGAAGTTCCGCGATCTCGGCGGCGGGCGCGTCGACGCGGACGTACGGATGCTCGAACACAGTGGCTTCGACGAGATGGCCGACCTCGTTGG
>NZ_LZMO01000073.1:0-15088 GCF_001665715.1 Gordonia sp. 852002-10350_SCH5691597 | reverse complement strand
CCTCCGGGTGATCAGCGCGAATCTTTGCCGCGAGGTCGTCGAGCCGTTCGATACGACGCGCACCAATGTGCAGGTCGTGACCGGCCGCCACGAGGGCCCGAGCGCTCGCCGCGCCGATGCCACTACTGGCGCCCGTGATCACAGCAAGTGGGCGGAAGGGGTCGGGAGCGTCGGCCATGGTGAAGGTCCTCCTCAAAGGGGTAGCGGCTGCTGAACACAGTGGGACAGCACGTTTGATACAGCGTCGGGCAGAACTGGTGCTACGAGAAGGGCCACAACCGCCCAATACTGCAGGGCCAGATGTAACGAATAGGCCATCCCTGTGTCATTCGCAACGAACTCTGCCCACCCGCTCGTAGACGGTTGAGGCCACAACCTGGCGCTTCGCTGCATCTCGGCGAGCGACAGTGCAGATACGATCCACGGCCGCGAATTTCACACCGCATCTGGCTCTGTCAATTGAGAGAGTTCTGGCCCTTTCAGTGGTGCCAACCGGCTGAGACAGTGGACACAACGTCAACGACGCCATCATCGGTCGCCGACGAAATACAGACGCTGCACTGTTGTAGCGACCCCCACGTCGAGAAGGAGATCCGGATGCCCGCACCCGAGAACGCGCAGGCCGCACAGACATACGCACTCGACCGCGCACACGTCTTTCACTCATGGTCGGCGCAAGCAACGCTCGACCCGCTCGTCATCACAGGCGCCGAAGGCATGTACGTGTTCGACGGAGACGGCAACCGGTTGCTCGATTTCTCCTCTCAGCTGGTGTTCACCAATATCGGCCACCAACATCCGAGAGTGGTGCGCGCGATCGCAGACCAGGCGTCGACGCTGTGCACCATCGCACCCGCACATGCAAACTCTGCTCGGGCTCGCGCTGCCGAACTCATCGCTGACATCGCACCGGCGGGATTCAACAAGGTCTTCTTCACCAACGGCGGTGCCGACGCCGTCGAGCACGCCGTCCGAATGGCACGACTAACCACGGGCCGATACAAGACACTCTCTGCCTTCCGCGGTTATCACGGCGGCACGCAGCAGGCAATTAATCTCACCGGAGATCCACGTCGTTGGCCGAATGACTACGGCTCGTCGGGCGCCGTGCATTTTTTCGCCCCGTTTCTTTACCGCAGCCAATTCCACGCCACCACGCAGGAGGAGGAATGCGCCCGGGCACTCGCACATCTCCGCACCCTTATCGAATTCGAAGGCCCTGACGACTTCGCCGCGATCATCCTTGAATCCGTACCCGGCACAGCGGGAATCATGCCGCCGCCGCCGGGCTACCTCGCAGGCGTGCGCGAGCTGTGCGATCAGTTCGGCATCGTCATGATCCTCGACGAGGTGATGGCAGGGTTCGGCCGAACCGGCAAGTGGTTGGCACTCGAGCACTTCGACGCCGTACCCGATCTCATCACCTTCGCGAAGGGCGTGAACTCGGGCTACGTTCCCATGGGCGGCGTGATCCTGTCCGATCGAATCGCCGACGAGTTCGCCACGCGCGCATACCCGGGCGGCCTCACCTACTCAGGCCACCCGTTAGCCGCCGCCGCGGCGGTGGCGACCATCGAAACCATGCACGAGGAGAAGCTCGTTGACAACGCTGCGACAGTCGGAACCGAGGTACTCGGACCCGGTCTGCGCGAACTCGCAGAACGTCATTCGATCATCGGCGATGTACGCGGACTCGGCGTCTTCTGGGCCATCGAGCTCGTCTCCGATCGCCAAACCAAGCAACCGCTGGCGCCGTACGGGGGCAGTTCGCCCGAGATGAAGGCCATCGCCGATCGCGCTCAGCGCAACGGTCTATTGATGTTCCAGAACATGAACCGCTTTCATCTCACGCCACCCTGCATCGTCTCGGCAGAGGAAACCAAGCAAGCCTTGGCGATTCTCGACGACGCGCTCTGCGCGGTCTGAGCTCGACGCCGGGTTCTCACGGCAACGCTGCCGCGAGAGCGCGGATGCCCGGTTCGATCTGCTCGGTACGCATTGCGCTGTAGCCCAACCGTAGGTTCGTATTGCGCCACGTCCCGGGAAAGTAGTATCGCGATCCATCGGCGACGAGCACGCCGTGGCCGCGGGCACGCAACGCCCAACGCTTGCAATCGATCTCGGGCGGAGCCGTGTACCACAGGCTGACTCCACCTGGCGGGTATGCGCTTGCACCCTCAGGCATCGGAAGATGTTGCGCCACTGCCGAGGTCAACGCTTCCCAGTTGCCGCGGAGACGTCTGCGTTGGCCACGCAACACCTTGTGATAGTCACCAGACGAAATGAAGATTCCCAGCGCCCGCTGCAAATGACCCGCGAGATGCTTTGAACGGTGGTGACGTTCGACGCGCAGCGCTGCAATCACGTCGGGATGGGCCACTACGAAACCGAGCCGCAGACCCGCCGCGAGGAATTTCGAGAACGAGCCGATGTAGAGCACCCTCCCACTGGTGTCCATTGCCTTGAGTGACGGTGAAGGTTGACCGCGGAATCGGAACTCGCTGTCGTAATCATCCTCAATGACGAATGCATCGCGATCTGAGAGCGAGTCCATGAGCAAGCGCCGACGCGGCATGCTGAGCGTCACGTTGGTCGGATGATGATGACTCGGTGTGAGGTAGATGGCATCGAACCGGGCCGCATCCTCGATGACTGCGCCCCACTGATCGGTCGCAAGCGGAACCACCGACGCCCCGATGCGGGTGCAGATATGCCACGCGTCCACATAGCCGGGGTTCTCCACAGCGACCGTCGACGACGGACCCAACAACACGTCTGCGATCAGCGAAAGACCCTGCTGCGCACCAGAAGTGATCAGTACTTCGTCGGGCGTCGCCGCCACACCGCGGGATGGCAGGATCTCGTTGCACAACGCGTCGAGGAGCAGCGGGTCATCTGAGTCGCCCGCGTCGCGGATACTGTAAGCCAGATGTGGGTGATGAAGCGCCGCAACCATCGCACGCTGCCAGGCGCGCGCCGGAAAAGATCTCACCTCCGGCTGCGCCGAGATGAACGGGTAAGGATAGTCCTGCCAGTTGGTGAACGCGGGCGCACGCGTGACCGGCAACTGCCTCACACCCGACTGCCTACGTTCGAGACGTGGCTGCCAGTCCATTGCCCGCGCCCGCGCTGGCAAGGTGGCACGAGATGCGACCGCTCGCGTAGCGAGATCTACGGGATAGAGGCCAGAACGAGGTCTGCTTTCCACGAGTCCAGCCCCGGTCAGTTCCTGATACGCCAGGGCTACGGTGTTGCGCGAGACGCCGAGGGAAGAAGCAAGGTAGCGCGTCGACGGCATCGGCCGCGTCTGGCCGTAGACGCCTCGGGCGAGTTGGTCCTCGAGAAGTGCGCGTACCTGACGGTAGAGCGGTGTAGACGACGACTGGTTGACTGACAACGGCGTCAGTTCCTCGCTGAACTCACGCCCGCCCAATCTGGCCTCCTTGTTCATGCCCAATCTGGCACTTTTAGTGTGACAGCGTAGAGACCAGTCTAGAGCGGTGAGTGTTTTGACGCCGTGGGCAATGGCTGCCGTCGTCGGGATCGTCCTCGCGGGCTCGTTGGTCCAGGGAGTTTCCGGTTCGGGCTTCGGAGTCGTCACCGCTCCCGCGCTACTGATGGTCGCACCGCAACTCGTTCCGACGACACTGCTGTGCCTGGCAACCGTGGCTTGTGGCTTCGGGGCATGGCGCGAGCGCACGCACATCGACTGGGCATTCGTGTCCAGATGCCTCATCGCCGCAGTGCCGGGCACCGCGACTGGCCTCGTCGCAGTCCACCTCGTAGCCGCTCCAACGTTGGAAGTGGGTATTGCAACTGCGGTAATCCTCGGTGGTGTCGCAGGCCTGTGTGGAGCTCGGGTCCCACTTTCCCACCGTGGCACCGTCGCAGCCGGATTTCTCTCCGGCGCACTCAATTATGCTGCGGCACTCCCCGGGCCGCCGCTGGCCCTCACCTACCGGACTCCCGACGCCGCGCAAATCCGTGCGACCCTTTCGGCTGTGTTCACGATGATGTCGCTCGCCACGTCAATCGTGGTGACGACGATCGGGCGAGGCGGAATCGAGAACCTAAAAGCCGCAGCACTTCTCGCTGCTCCGCTCGCTGTCGGCATCGCATTCGGACGTCGAATCGCGCCCTGGGTGAGCGCAACCTGGACAGCGCGAGCGGGGATGTCGTTGTCAGTCCTCGCCGGATTGGGACTCCTGCTCAACAACGTCTGACGCGCGGTCGGTAGATGTCGCGTCGCCAACCGTTCGCGCTTTGTGTTCGACGTAATCCGGCCCGACGAGTTCGGGGTCCGGGTCGAGGCGGGTGAGTCCGTTCCAGCAGAGATTGACCAGGTGCGCCGCGACAACCTCTTTCGACGGTTCGCGGACGTCGAGCCACCACTGCGCCGTCACCGACACCATCCCGACGAGCGCCTGTGCGTACATCGGGGCCAGCTTCGGGTCGAATCCCCGTCGTTCGAAGTCGCCGGCAAGGATGTGCTCGACCTGGCTGATGGCGTCATTCAGAAGACTTCCGTACGTCGCGTTGTCCCTCGACGACGCACTGTCGCCGCGCACGAGGATGCGGAATCCGTCGGTGCGCTCCTCCATGTAGGTCAACAGCGCCAAGGCCACCTGCTGAATGCGATACAACGAGCGGTTCTTGGAGAGCGACGACGTGATCATCTCGAGCAGGGTCTCCATCTCACGGTCGACGACGACCGCGTAGAGACCTTCCTTACCTCCGAAGTGCTCGTACACAATCGGTTTCGACACCCCGGCGCGCTGGGCGATCTCTTCGATGGATGTGCCCTCGAAGCCCCGCTCGGCGAACAGACCGCGCGCGACCTCGATCAGTTGCAGGCGTCGTTGGGCGCCGGTCATGCGGGCCCGTGGCGCGCGTTTGACCTCACCTGTGCTCGAGTTCGCCGGACGGCTGACAGCCATGAGGCCACCCTACGAGATCTCCCACGCCCAATCGACCTGACGCTCCGGCTGCCCCCCGTCCCACGCGGCAGGACCCGAGAAGACGCACCCAGCTCACCGGAGGATGTGTCGTATCGAAGGAAGTGGGCGCTGCAGCACACACATCCTTCGATACGACGCACATTCACCTTATAAAGATGCGCAATCCACCTATTCTCGTCGGTTTAGACGTACTCACCTCTTCCGCGGTTGTAAACCCCCCATATTTCGGACTTATGCCGAGAGTGCGGATTTCCTACGGTCAGATACATCGCCCGTAGAGAGTCACGTATCCAGCGCGTGGCAACGGACGACGAGAGACGAAGGATGGACCATGAGACCTCACAGAAGCTTGCTCCAGGTACTCGGCATGTCGATCGCCGTGACCGCGATGATCCTCGGCCTGACAACGGCCACCGCCGCGAAGAGCGAGGCCACGCCTCTCCCGCAGGGCGGTTCAAGTGCCGTCCTGGTGATCACCAACAACACCGGTATGCCGTTGACCCTGAAGCAATTCCCCGATACCAGCGTCGGTGCGGGTAGTTCGATGGACTTCCGATGGATCGATGCGCCACCCGCCTCGCTCGGCATGGGCAGAACGGCCGTCGTACGCGCCTGGACGTCGAACCCTCTGGCCATGGGCGTCACTGTCACCTATACCTACACCTACCGCTCCGCCGTGGTGAATTACACAGCCTCCCTGCGCCACACTCTCGGATTCACCGATATCTCCGGCAGTAAAGCCTCCCCCGGTGAATCCGTGAGGGCCACCCTGATCCGTCCCGCTCCGAGAATGTTCGCCACCTACGTGTTGTCGTGAATCGCACCCGAGTCTGATCCTCATGCGAATCAGTGTTGACACGGCGGACGGACTCGTCGACTCGCTCATCGAGTTCAACGTGTTCGACACACCAGCGGAGAAGGTCGAACTCGTCGTCGATGGTGTAGACGCCGCGGGATTGCACTGGCGGTCCCGCGGCACTCATCGGCTTGGCGACGACGGGCGGATAGACCTCACCGATCCAGACCTACCGTGGTGGGACATGCGGCTCGTCGACAACCCGAACTGCCCGGATATTTTCGAATCCTGCGACGGCACATTGGATTTCACTGTCTCGGTATCCGACGGTACGTCCAGCGACAAGGCCACGGTCCCTCGTACGTGGGGACGCGAGCACACGGTGGAACAGCGACGAGGCGACGGATGGCAGCTACAGATCTACCGTCCGGAGTCAGCTGACTACCCTCTGCCGGGAATCGTCGTGCTCCCCGGGACGATGGTCACCAGGTCGGTGACAGCGATGGCCGCGCTGCTCGCCGCTCACGGCTATGTCGCGGCGGTCCTCTTCTACACTCAGCGCCCGGGGTTGCCCGATTCGTTCAGCAGAATTGCCACGGAGAACATCGCCGCGGGCATCGAATGCTTCGCCGCTCTGCCCTACGTCGACGAGGACATGATCGCGCTCCACGCGTCGTCGGTAGGTGTGCAGACAGCACTGACGACGATGGTGACAATGGGGACCCCCCGCTCGCGCAGTCGTCGCGGTGGCTCCCAGCCACGTCGTGTTCCAGGCACTCCGCCGCGACGGCCCTCCCGAGAAGGTCTCTGCCCTCACCCACGGCGGCGTCGACCTGCCGTATGTCCCCGTGCGCAGTGAGCGTCTACTCGGACAACTCGCCATGAATCTCTTGCGCCGCAAAATCTCTCACGGACGCTCGTCGATGGCGATGTCGACCCACGCCGCGTACGCCGCGGGTCTGCGGGATCATTCGGCTGTGCGGGCCGCGACCATCGCCGTGGAGAAGATCGGGTGCCCGATATTGGTCGCCGCAGGCACCGACGACCAGTGCTATCCCGCTGCGGACATGGCACAAGAGATAGTTCGACGCCGCAGCGACGAGCACGCCACCCACGCAGCCGACGACGAACTGCTGATCTATCCCGGGGTGGGCCACTTCATCCGTCCGCCCGCGATTCCCACGACGGTCACCCGGTCGGCCTCGCTGATCGGGGGCGGCGATCCGCGCCATATCGCAGCGGCACAGCGGGACTGCTGGACCCGGACACTCGCTTTCCTGCACCAACACCTGACCTGATCACCTCGCGCCGCATTCGGATGGTGCGACACATTTCGACCCTTTTACTCACCGTGATCAAAACGTGACACTGAGGTCCGGCGATTGCCCTCAGGGACGTCGGCGCCGGTCAGCGGGCCAGCATGCTCGCTTGTCAGGTGTACACGCCGACACGGAATTGCGGGAATCACCCAAGAGTCGCGGTTGCTTTGTAGGCTGAATTCTCTCCGAACGCTCACCACGACGAGGGGATAGCTGTGGGCAGTTTGTGGAACTATATCCACGCACACGCCGCGAACCTGACGTTCCTCACCTATCAGCACGCATCTCTGGCATTTCAGACGGTTCTCGTCGGCACCGTGGTCGCGATCATCGTCGCGGTGCTCGTGTACCGACGCCCGTTGGGGTCGGCGCTCACGCTGACGTCGAGTCGCGTGGCGCTGACGATCCCCTCGCTCGCGCTTCTCGCCCTGCTGATCGTCCCGTTCGGTCTCGGCGTCGTGCCGTCGTTCATCATGCTGGCGTTCTTCGCCGCGCTCCCCGTGATCGGCAATGCGATCGTCGGGCTGCGTTCGGTGCCGGCAAGCGTGATCGAGTCAGCTCAGGGAATCGGATTGTCCCGCTGGCGAATTCTGCTGAGCGTCGAGTTGCCGATCGCGTGGCCGGTGATCCTGACCGGGATTCGCGTCTCGACCCAGATGATCGTCGGAGTCGCCGCGATCGTCGCCTACGTCCTCGGACCCGGCCTCGGATCGTTGATCTTCAACGGGTTGTCTCGCCTCGGTGGCGCTAATGCACTCCAAATGGCGCTCACCGGAACCATTCTCATCGTCTTGATCGCTCTGGTCTTCGACGCCCTGCTCGTTCTCCTCGGCCGCTTCACCATCTCCAAAGGACTGTCATGACCGACGTAGCCAACACGCCGGCCCCCGGGGCCGGTAGCGCATCCGGGGCAACGGTGACCGGTGCCCCCATCCGACTCGACGGCGTCGAGAAACGATTCCGGGGGCAAGACCAGCCCGCCGTGGGACACCTCGACCTCGACATCGAGGCGGGCCATATCGTCGCCTTCGTCGGCCCATCGGGTTGCGGTAAGACGACGACCCTCAAGATGATCAACCGGCTGATCGAACCGTCCGACGGCAGGATCTTCATCGACGAGCGCGACGTCACCAAGGAGAATCCCGACAAACTCCGACAGTCCATCGGCTACGTGATCCAATCGGGCGGCCTCTTCCCGCACTGGACCGTCGAGAAGAACATCGGAGCCATCCCCCGGGTACTCGGCTGGGACAAGAAGCGGATCGCCGAGCGCACCGAGTACCTACTCGATCTCGTCGGCCTCGATCCCGCGCAGTTCGCCACTCGACTCCCCAAGGACATGTCGGGCGGTCAGCAGCAGCGTGTCGGCGTCGCACGTGCCCTCGCCGCCGATCCGCCGGTCCTCCTCATGGATGAGCCGTTCGGCGCGGTCGACCCGATCACGCGAGTCCGGTTGCAGGACAGCCTGATCGCCATCCAACACGAGCTCGGCAAGACCATCGTGATCGTGACGCACGACTTCGAGGAGGCCACCAAGCTCGGCGACAAGGTGCTGATCCTGTCGCAGGGGGCTCACGTCGAGCAGTACGCGGCGCCCGAGGAGATTCTGGCCAACCCCGCCTCACCCTTCGTCGAAGAGTTCATCGGGTCGGGGGCGACGCTTGCGCAGCTAACGCTGTCGCGCGTGCGCGACGTCGAACAAGACTCGGTGATCACCGCGCGCGTCGGCGAGGGTTCCGGAGAGGTGATCACGCGCGCACGGGCCGCGGGGCAGAGTTGGGTGGTCGTCGTCGACAAGCACGACCGCCCGCGTGCATGGCCGTCGCTGGATGAGGTTGCCTCCAAGCCGGAGGTCTCCGACTACCTCGATCCGCGGCTGCCCGTCGTAGCCGAATCGTCGACGCTCAACGACGCCCTCGACACCATGCTCGCGGCCAGCCAGGGCGGCACATTGGTGACCGATCGTCACGGCGCCGTCGTCGGAATGCTCACCATCGCCTCGGTCATGGACATCATCCGCACGCAGCTTTCCGAAGCCCGCCCCGACGAGGACGACGGCTCGTACGAAAGCCACACCGAGGGAACCGCACCCACCGAGACGCCGGTGATCGCCGCCGACGACCCCGAGCAGAACGCGGGCGAATGAAACAACGATTCCGCAACCTCCCGATCGACGTGTGGTTCGAGCCGCTCGTCTTCATCGTGCTGGCCGTCGGATATTTCAGTTGGTATGCGACGACGACGTTCACCGAGACCGAGCAGGCCTCGCTGGGCTGGTCCACCCTGCAGTCGACCATCATCGACCACATCGAACTGACTCTCGTCGCGGCCATCATCGTCATCGTGATCGCCATCCCCCTGGGAATCCTGTTGACCCGGCCGTCGATGCGGTGGCTGTCACCGATCGCGGTGAACATCGCGAACATCGGCCAAGCGGCACCCGCTGTCGGCCTGCTGGTGTTGTTCACGTTCTGGCTCGGCACCGGATTCCGTACTGCCGTCATCGGTTTGGTCGTCTACGCGGTCCTGCCGATCCTGCAGAACACCATCGTCGGTTTGCGCCAGGTGGACCAGCGCACCATCGAGGCGTCGCGCGGTATCGGGTACTCGGCGGTGCGCACGCTCGTGCAGGTCGAACTCCCGCTGGCCGTCCCCGTCATCCTCAACGGTGTCCGGACGGCACTGGTCATCCTGGTCGGCACGGCCACTCTGAGCACCTTCATCGGCGCGACGAGCCTCGGCACGCTGATCACCACCGGCGTCACACTCTTCTTGCCCAAGCTGTTGATCTCGGGCGCGATACTCGTCGCCCTGCTCGCCATGATCATCGACTGGCTCGGCCGGGTCTTCGAACTGGTCGCAACACCGAAGGGCGTCGCATGAGCGCCACGCGAGCACGACTCGCCACCGTCGCAACACTTCTCGTCGTCGCCGTCATCGGCCTCGCGGGATGTGGTCTGGTCAGTTCGTCGGGCACCTTCAAGCAGGCGTCGCTTCCCGACGGTTCCCGACCGCTCGACGGAGCCAAACTCACCGTCACGTCGAAGAGCTTCACCGAGGGTGTCATCCTCGGCAAGATCACCGCCACGTACCTCGCGGCGGCAGGTGCCGACGTCACCGACCTCACCGGCGCCCCCGGTTCGGCGTCGTCTCGACAGGCGCAACTCAACGGCGACGCCGACATCCTCTGGGAGTACACCGGAACCGGATGGGTGAACTACCACAACGAGACCGAGACCATCTCCGATCCGAAGGAACTCTGGCAGAAGGTCCACGACATCGAACTCAAGGAGAACCAGCTCGTCTGGCTCCCTCCCGCCAACTTCAACGACACCTACGCGTTCGCGGCATCGACGCCCACGGCGAAACGCCTTGGCGTGAAGTCTCTTTCGGACGTCGCCAAGCTTCCCGTCGCTGATCGCACCTTCTGCGTCGACGACGAATTCTTCTCCCGCCCAGATGGCTTCAAGCCGATGCTGGAGAAGTACGGCATGCCGCTCGACGGCCCGAACGGGGTTCCACTCGGCAACGTGACGCGCATGGACGCCGGCGTCGTCTACACGTCGACGGCCAAGAGCTCGCCGTGCAACTTCGGCATGGTCTACACCACCGACGGCCGGATCAAGAACCTCGACCTCGCCGTCCTCGAGGACGACAAGAAGTTCTTCCTGCCCTACAGCGGAACCGCCGTCGTTCGCGAGGACGTCATGAAGCGCTACCCGCAACTCAACGAGCTACTCGGAACCATCTCCGAGCGTCTCACCGACAACGTCATGCAGGAACTCAACGGCCGCGTCGACATCGACGGCGAAGACCCTGCCGACGTCGCATACGACTGGCTGCTCAGCGAGAAATTGATCGTCCCCAAGGACTAGTTGCCACTGCGCGTTCAGCGTCGCCTCTCCTCTTTGCCATTCATGGATGTTACGGTTACATTATCCAATGGCATTGACACCAGGAGGCGCACGTGTCGGTTGAGGTCGTCGACGGGTCAGCACCGCAAGTCAGCATGCTCGATCGCGGAACCGATGAGGTGTCGGCGCGGCTCGTCGATTCGTCGGCACGCTCGTCGCGCAACGCTCTGGTCGAGATCGACTGGGACGCTCCGATGGACCCGACGCTCTACGGCTGCAGCCCCGAGTGGTCGACGCTCTACGGCACCTCCTACTGGGTGGAGATGACCGAGGAGCAGCGCGTGCGGCTCACCAGACACGAGACGGCGTCGGTGATGTCGATCGGGATCTGGTTCGAGATGCTGTTGCAGCAGTTGGTACTCCGCGATCAGTACCTCGCCGACCGGCATCGTCCCGAGTACTGGTTCGCCATGACCGAGATCGCCGACGAATGCAGGCACTCGCTGATGTTCGCGAAGGCGTCGCAGAAACTCGCCGGGACGTCGTACGTGCCGCACCCTCGAATCGGCAAGGGAGCCAAGTTCTTTGCGGCCACCACCGGGGGCGAGATCGCGTACGGGGGCATCCTCGCCGCCGAGGAGATCCTCGACGTGTTCCAGCGCGGCTGCACCAGCGACGAACGCGTACTGCCGTTTGTCCGCACCGTGAACGAGATCCACGTGCTCGAGGAATCACGCCATATGCGCTTCGCACGCGAGCAGATCCGGGAGTCGATGGCCCATGTCGGCCGGGTGCGTCGCCAAGCCAGCGCGTACTACACGGCCGTGGCGGCGTCGTTCATCTTCACCAGCCTCGTGCGACCGCAGGCCTGCGCCGACGCGGGACTCGACAAGTACCGCGCGGTCTCGGAGATGCGACGCAATCACCACTTCCAGGCGATGGTTCGTACCAGTTGCTCGCACCTGATGGGTTTCCTCGACGAGGTCGGGCTGCTGACACCCGCGGCAGCATCGGTCTACCGCAAGGTGCACATGCTCTGACCGACGTCAGGTCGACGCACCGCCACCGCGTCGGAACGCGATGCGGCAGGCCTGCACCTCGTGGATCTGCTCCTCGGTCAGTGCCGGGGTCCGCAGCGGCTCCGACGGAGGGGCGGCGTGGATGGCGTCGAGCAGTAGCTGGAGGTAGCGCTTCCACGCTCCGGGGACCGTCGCCTCGGTGATATCCGCGTACGACGACACCATCGAGAAGATGGAGAAGATGTCCGTCTCGACGACGTCCTCGCGCAGCACACCGGCGGCGTGTGCCCGATCGAAGACCTCGCCCATCCGCTTCGTCATGCGCGCCTTCACCGTCGCGATCGCGGGATCGGTGTGGTCGATCTGCATGATGATCGCGGCCAGCCCACGATCCTCGGCCATTGCCGTGCAGACCGTCGAGACCATCGTCACCACCGACGCCCACGGGTCGCTGTCCGCCGCGAGGACCCCCTCGGTCTGCTCTGCCACTTCCTCCAGATGCGCCGCGAATACGCCGACGATCAGCTCGTCGCGGTTGGCGAATCGTCGATAAACAGTACCCACACCCACACCGGCCGCTGCGGCGACGTCGTCGAGTGAGACGTCGAGGCCACGCTCGGCAAACAGCTTGTGAGCAGCGGCGATGATCCGACGTCGATTGCGCTCGGCGTCGGCGCGCAGGGGTCGTCCGGTCGGTGCGGCCGAACTCTGTTGTGTGGTCATCGTCACATTCTCTCAACCGGAGGAATCATCTCCGGATTCGCTTCGTTGCCACCCTCGTAAACGGAGGAGTCTTCTCCACTATTCCGCCACTTGGAGGACTGATGACCACAACCTACGACACTGCCGACGGATTGTCGGCGAACGGGGAGTCTCGGGAGGAACGACACCATCGCCTTCGGTGGGTCGTGCTCGGCGTACTCGGCCTCGCACAGTTGATGGTGGTGCTCGACGCGACCATCGTGAACATCGCACTCCCGCACGCGCAGGAGTCACTCGGATTCGGCGACGCCGATCGGCAATGGATCGTCACCGCATACTCGCTGGCGTTCGGCAGCCTGCTGCTCCTCGGTGGCCGACTGTCGGATCTGCTCGGCCGTAAGACCACCTTCATCGTCGGCCTCGTCGGATTCGCCGTGATGTCCGCGATCGGTGGCGCCGCGGTCAATTTCGACATGCTCGTCGTCGCCCGCGCAGGCCAGGGTGTCTTCGGCGCACTGCTCGCGCCCGCAGCACTGTCGCTGCTCACCACCACATTCACCGACCCCGCCGAGCGCGGTAAGGCCTTCGGCATCTTCGGTGCCATCGCAGGCGGTGGCGGTGCGCTCGGACTCCTCCTCGGCGGCATGCTCACCGAGTGGGCCGACTGGCGCTGGTGCCTCTACGTGAACCTCGTGATCGCCGCGATCGCGCTCATCGGCGCGGTGCTGTTCATCGGCGCGCACAAGACCGAACACCGTCCCAAGCTCGACCTTCCCGGTGTGATCACGGTGTCGATCGCGCTGTTCTCGATCGTCTACGGCTTCTCCAACGCCGAGACCAACGGGTGGGCCGACTGGGCCACCATCACCTGGCTGGTCGTCGGAGCCGTGTTGCTCGCCGCATTCGTGTGGTGGCAGTCGCGCACCCCGCATGCCCTGCTGCCCCTGCGCGTGATTCTTGATCGCACTCGTGGCGGCTCATACCTCGCGGTGTTCATCGTCGGCATCGGAATGTTCGGCATCTTCCTGTTCCTCACCTACTACCTGCAGGTGAATCTGCACTTCAGCCCGATCCAGACCGGCTTGGCATTCCTGCCGATGATCGGCATGCTGATCGTCACCGCAACGACGTCGACGGGTGTTCTACTGCCCCGCTTCGGACCGCGCTGGCTGATGGCGGGCGGCATGCTGATCGCCGCAGTGGGAATGGTGCTGCTGACGCAACTGACCGACACCAGCACGTACGCGGCTCACGTCCTGCCCGCACTGTTGATCATGGGCGTCGGGCTCGGCGCGTCGATGGCCCCGGCCATGCAGGGCGCGGTGTCGGGCGTGCTGCCCGAAGACGCGGGCGTGGCGTCGGCAACCGTCAACACCATGCAGCAGGTGGGTGGCTCGGTGGGCACCGCGCTGCTCAGCACGATCGCGGCGAGCGCCGCGGCGTCGTATGCGATGTCGCACGCAGGCCAGGTTGCGAATCCCGCTGCGCTGCAACAGCTTGCAGCGGTGCACTCGTACACGACCGCCTTCTGGGTCGCGGCCGCAGTGTTCGCCGCGGGCGCGGTGATCTCCGCGCTGCTCGTCCCGAACGGCAAACTCCCCGTCACCGAGGGCGACGAAGCGCCCGCGATGGCGCACTGAGTCGTCGTAGCGCCGCTGCGGCTGTGAACGAACGCGGCCCGGCCACCGAGTTTCTCGGCGGCCGGGCCGTGCCCGTTGCCGCGCCCGGTCCACCCCACCCCCGTCGGCAGAAAGTCGGGGAAGAGTTCGATTCCCTACTCTCTGCGCCGCCGGGGCGAAGGTTCCGCGGAATTTTGCGCCGCCGGGCGGACCTTCCGCGGGATTCTGCGGGCTGGCCGTCGAGTTCGCTGTCGAATCAGGTCATCGGTCGACGCCGCGGTCCTCGCCGCGCCCGGTCCAGACCCACCGCCCCACCCCGCCGGCAGAAACTAGGGGAAGAGTTCTTTCCTCGGGGTTTTTACCTTTCCCCCAGACACAACACGGGGAAACGTACACAACCCACGGAAAGAATCCTTCCCCCACTTTCTGCGCCGCCTGACGGCCCTTCCCCCGCTTCCTACAGCGTCCGACGGTCCTTCCGCGAGATTCTGCAGCGCCCGACGGCCCTTCCGCGAGATTCTGCAGGGCCGGTCCACATTTCCCCGACTTTCTGCAGCAGAGGCCCACTCTTCCCCGGCTTTCCGCGGCGCCCGACGTTCCTTCCGCAGGACTCTGCTGACCCGGACGTCGGCATCGCCGTCGAATCAGAACATCGGTCGACGCCGCACGACTCTCGACGCCGAGGCGCGCCCGGTCCACCACACCCCGCTCGCGGAAACTCGGGGAAGAGTTCTTTCCTCGGGGTTTTTACCTTTTCCCCAGACACAACACGGGGAAACGTACACAACCCACGGAAAGAATCCTTCCCCTACTTTCTGCGC
>NZ_LZMO01000072.1:0-23556 GCF_001665715.1 Gordonia sp. 852002-10350_SCH5691597 | reverse complement strand
GTCGCAATGTTTCGGGCCATGACCCGACACTACGACCGCCGACGCGTCCGCCGCTCGAACAGAGGCGGACGACCTGCTCAGTCGAGTTCCTTGCTCCCCGGATGCTCACCCGTGGGCGCCTGCGCCGGCGCGTGATCACCGATCGACCCGTTCAGGTCGATCGCATCGTTGCGGATGGTCCGCTTCGAGCCGGCCGCGGGAATCAACTCATACTCGGCGAGGAGCTGGCCGATCTCGTTGCCCTCGAGCTTGCCGAGAATGGCCTCGCGGATCTTGCTGGGGCCGGGGAGGTCTGCGATCTTGCCGTCACGGAGACGACTCGTCGCCGCCACCATGCTGCGAACGTCGTAGGTCGAGTTGAACACCTCTGGCACCGCGCGCTCGATGCCGAGCAAGGTGTAGACGGCCTCCATCGGCGTACGCACCGAGTACTCGGTGGTGAAGATGCAGTCACGACTCGTCTCGGCGAACTGACCGATGAATGCGAAGTTGACCGATCCCTCCGGTACCACGTCGGGACGATCACCCGCCTGCCGCGGCATGAAGAACGACGTCACATAGGGCATCATCACCGGAACCGCCTTCGCGCCGGTCGCAGCCATCTCGGGGATCTGTTCTTCCGGCACGCCGAGGTGATAGAGCCACTCCTGGGTGATCTCCTCACCCGTGCACTCCGACATGCTCTTCTTCACATAGTTGCCGGGGGTGTCGACGAGCAGTGCATACACCCACACGACGATCTGGTCGGACGGCTGCTGCTTGAAGTGCGGTTGCCTGTTGACCGTCCAGCTCATCAGCCAGTTGGAGTCCTTGGCCGTGACGATGCCTCCGGTCACCACACGCCCCGAAAACGGATCACGCTTGGTGATCTTCTGGATGTACGACGGGATGCGCGAGTCGAGCGTGGTCACCGTGCACGACTCCCACTTGGTCCTGTCGATGTTGCCGCCGAAGACGTCGGGGTGGCCGAAAGACGGGTCTTTCACCGCGATGCGCCGCCACAGATCCCAGGCAGGCGCTGGTCCGGTGTTGAGCTTCGCAGGCGTTTCGTGATCGCCGTTGTCGGAGTTCTCGGTCAGCGATCCGATGGTCATGAGCAGCAGGTCGTTCTCACCCAGCTCGGTGACACCGTCCTTGCCCGCGCTGTCCGGCACCGTGCTGTCCTTCCCAGCGGTCCAGTGGATCTTCGTGGCCTGCTTACGATCTCCGCTGATCTCGAAATCGACGTCGGTGACCTCGGTGTCGAAGTGGAATGTCACGCCCTGGTCGAGCAGCCAGGTGTAGAGCGGCAGCACGAGCGACTCGTACTGGTTGTACTTGGTGAATTTCAACGCACTGAAATCGGGCAGACCACCGATGTGGTGGATGAACCGATGGATGTAGAGCTTCATCTCGAGGGCCGAATGCCACCGTTCGAATGCGAACATCGTCGTCCAGTACAGCCAGAAATTGCTCTCGAAGAACTCGTCGCTGAAGACTTCGTCGATGCGCTTGTTCTCCATCTCCTCACGCGTCGCGAGGAAGACACGAGCGATGTCCTTCTGCGCCTTGTCACTCAGGGTGAACTTGTTCTCCGTGTGCGCATCCTGCCCGCGGTTGATGGTGGCGCGGCACAACGAATAGTTCGGGTCGTCCTTGTTGAGCCAATAGAACTCGTCGAGGACGCTGGCTCCCTCGATCTCGATCGACGGGATGGAATGGAAGAGGTCCCACAAACACTCGAAGTGGTTCTCCATCTCGCGGCCACCGCGAATCACGAAGCCCTTCTTGGGTTCCTTGATGCCGTCGAGCGCGCCACCGGGCAGCTTCAGACGCTCGAACACCGTGATCTTGTCACCCTTCATCTGGCCGTCGCGGATGAGGAATGCCGCCCCGGACAGCGAGGCAAGTCCCGCACCCACAAACCACGCCGTCTTGTCGTCGACTCCCTTGGGTTTCCGTGGTCGCGCGAACGCCTCGTAGTTGCCGCTGCTGTAGTACATACGCACTGCCTTTCGGTCGATCGGCCCCCGACGGTTCCTGTCTCCCCGCTATCAGCCCTACCACCCCACGGTGATGCCTGAGTGAAATCCGAAAGCGTCGACGCCGTATTGCGCCCAGACACACGTTCTCGTCACGATCACACCCCTCGCCACAGCCCGCCGCGCGGGTGCAACAACACACACGCTTGTGTCGTCGGCTCTAGAGTTGACGAGATCCATCAAGGCGACGGGCACGGGGGTGCCCTCGGAAGCGAGGAACTCAATGTCAGTGACAGCTCCCGACCGCCCGGCAGGTCTTCGCGAACTCACCATCCGCGGAGTGATCCTGGGCGGCGTGATCACCCTGGTGTTCACCGCTGCCAACGTCTACCTCGGCCTCAAGGTCGGCCTCACCTTCGCGACGGCCATTCCGGCAGCCGTCATCTCGATGGCGGTATTGCGCAGCTTCGCCAACCACTCGATCGTCGAGAACAACATCGTCCAGACCATTGCCTCAGCCGCGGGAACGCTCTCGGCGATCATCTTCGTGATCCCCGGCCTGGTGATGGTGGGGTACTGGACCGGCTTCCCGTATTGGATCACCGTCGCCGTGTGTCTGGTCGGCGGCATCCTCGGCGTCATGTACTCCATCCCGCTGCGTCGCGCACTGGTCACGGGATCCGACCTGCCCTATCCCGAGGGTGTTGCCGCTGCGGAAGTACTCAAGGTCGGCAACACCGACGAAGGGGGCAGACGCAATCGAATCGGGCTGCGCGCCATCACCATCGGCGGCACCACGTCGGCGATCTTCGCACTCCTCGGCAATCTCAAACTGATCAGCACCGACGTCTCGACCGCCTTCCGGGTCGGCTCCGGGGGCACCATGATCGGTGCGGGACTGCAACTCTCGCTGATCGGTATCGGACATCTCGTGGGCTTGAGCGTGGGCATCGCCATGTTCGTCGGGGTGATCATCTCGTACGGGGTCATCCTCCCGATCAAGTCCGCGGGGCAGTTCGCCGCGAACTCCGACGTCGCCGACGTCGTCAGCACCGTGTTCAAAGACGACGTCCGTTTCGTGGGCGCAGGCGCCATCGCCATCGCCGCCATCTGGACCCTGCTCAAGCTGATCGCACCCATCGTGAAGGGCATCGTCGACGCAATGGCGTCGGCACGCGCACGCCGCGAAGGCGTCACCGTCGACATCACCGAGCGTGACATCCCGTTCCCCATCGTGGGCGGCACCATCGTCGTGATGCTGCTGCCGATCGGGCTGCTGCTCTGGGACTTCGTCCACGGAACCGCACTGTCCGGAAGTGCGGGCGGAATCATCGCCGCCACAGTTCTTTTCATCTTCATCATCGGCATGGTGATCGCCGCGGTGTGCGGCTACATGGCCGGTCTCATCGGGTCGTCGAACTCTCCGATCTCCGGTGTCGGCATTCTCGCCGTGATCATCGCCGCACTGCTCATCAAGTTCGTCTACGGCGCGGCCGACCCGCAACAGTCGACTGTCCTCGTCGCTTTCACGCTGTTCGCCACCGCCATCGTGTTCGGCGTCGCGACGATCTCCAACGACAACCTCCAAGACCTCAAGACCGGTCAGCTCGTCGGGGCGACACCGTGGAAACAGCAGGTGGCATTGATCATCGGCGTGTGCTTCGGTTCGCTGGTCATCCCGCCGATCCTCGGCGTCATGAACACCGCCTTCGGGTTCGCCGGCGCGCCGGGGGCCGGAGCCGACGCATTGCCCGCCCCGCAGGCAAGTCTGATCTCCGAACTGGCCAAGGGCGTGTTCGGTGACGACCTGAACTGGAGCATGCTGGGGATCGGCGCGGCAATCGGCGCCGTCGTCATCATCATCGACGAATTCAGTGGCCGGGTGAACAAGAAGGTCGCGCTGCCGCCTCTCGCTGTCGGCATGGGCATGTACCTACCGATGTCTGTGACGTTGATGATCACAGTGGGCGCCATTCTCGGCCACATCTACAACAAGTGGTGCGAGCGCGTGGGCGGTGACGTCGCACAGAAGAAGCGGATCGGAGTGCTCGTCGCGACGGGACTCATCGTCGGTGAAGCACTCTGGAACGTGGTCTATGCAGCCATCGTCGCGTCGACGGGCGACGACGGTGTGCTTGCGGTTGTCGGCGACGGCTGGGCCAACGGCTCGCAGATCGTCGGCGTGATCGCCTTCGTCATCGTCGTCCTCGGTATGTACAAGGTGACCGAGATTCTCGCAAAGCGCAGCGAAGACGACGACCCCGCACCGGATCTCACGAAGCAGTGAGATCCGGGTACCGGCAGTCAGTCTGCGAGAGCGCCGTGTTCGATAACCGCGAGAATGCCTGCGCCCCAGTCTTTGTCCAGCTCCAGGGTCGGTAACAGCAACGCACGCAACATCGCTGCGCCTCCCATTATCTCGACGACGCGGTCGGGATCTGTGCCTGCACGTACCTCGCCCGTGTCGACCGCGGCCACCAGCCGATCCCGAAACGCTGCGAACACACTCGCGAACCCCTCGATCACACGACGATGGAGTTCGGGATCGGCCGCCATGTCGGTCACCAATCCGGGCAGCGCAGCACGTGTCACCGGCGAGTTGAACACCTCGCGCGCACGGTTGACCATCACCTCGAGATCATCGGCGACATGGCCTGTCGACGCCGACAAGACCGTCATGCCGGAGAAGGTCGCGTCGTGCACCAGATCCTGTTTGCCCGACCACCGTCGGTAGATCGCCGTCTTTGTGGTACCGGCCCGCGCAGCGACCGCCGACACGGTCAGCCGCGCATATCCCTGCTCCACCAACAGTTCTCGTGCCGCAGCAAGTACTGCCACGTCGATCGCGCCGTCGCGGGGACGACCTTTTCCGAAAACCTTGCCATCCGTCGTCGTATCTGGTGTCATAACGCTACTCAGCGTAGCGTAATCCGGCGAAAGGACTCGCCATGAGCACCAGGCCCACTCTCGAGGAACTCGACCATCTGCAGCGATCGGAACGGAATACCGCAACGATCCCGACATTGCTGGCGCAATGGCTCAGCGAGCTGCTACCGCCGGGCGCCAACCCGAGCGTGACCGTCGACGCGGGTATCGAAGCCAACGGCATGTCGTCGGAAACCGTGATGCTCACCGGCCATTGGACCGAGAATGGCGTTGCGCGAGAACAACAGTGGGTGATGCGGATGCAGCCACGGCCCGCCGACATCCCTGTGTTCGCGGAGTACCACCTCGACCACCAATTCGAGGCGATGCGCCTCGCAGCACAACTGACCGACCTGCCCATCCCCACAACGCGTTGGCTCGAACCAAGCGGCGACCTACTCGGCTCACCCTTCTTCCTTATGGACCGCGTCGACGGCCTCGTACCTCCCGACGTGATGCCCTACACCTTCGGCGACAACTGGTTCTTCGATGCCCCCGCCGACAAGCGCAGATCCCTGCAGGACGCGACGATCGGTGTCATCGCGGCACTGCATTCAATTCCCAACGCGCAGAGCACCTTTGGGTTCCTGGACCAGGGCGGCGAGGCGTCGTCGACCCCATTACGTCGACGCCTCGACGAGTTGCAGCGCTTCTACGACTTCGCAGCAGACGATCTCGGACGCTCCCCGCTCCTCGACCGCGCAATGGTCTGGCTCGACACCCATTTCCCCACAGACGTCGCCTCCGGTGAGACTGTCTTCAACTGGGGCGACGCGCGCATCGGCAACGTGATCTATCAGGACTTCACACCCGCTGCCGTCCTCGATTGGGAAATGGCAACCCTTGGCCCACGTGAACTCGACGTCGCGTGGTTGATATTCGCCCACAACGTCTTTCAAGAACTCGTCGGCCTCGCCAGCATGCCCGGACTGCCCGATGTACTTCGCGAAGACGACGTCCGCGCCACCTACCGCGACCTCACCGGCATCGAGCTCGGCGACCTGCACTGGTTCTACCTGTACTCGGCGGTGATGTGGGGAGTGATCTTCATGCGCACCGCGTCACGGCGCATCCACTTCGGCGAGATGGCGCCACCATCCGACGTCGACGCCGAGCTGTTCTACCACCGCCCACTACTGCAGCGACTACTCGACGAGGAGATCTGATGCTGGGACCACTCGACGAGTATCCGGTTCATCAACTGCCCCAACCGATTGCATGGCCGGGCAGCTCTGACCGCAACTTCTACGACCGGTGCTACTTCAACGCCCACGACCGCACCGGCGACATCTTCCTCGTGACCGGCCTGGGCTACTACCCCAACCTCGGGGTCAAGGATGCGTTCGTCGTGATCCGACGCGGCGACGAACAGACCGCGGTCCACCTGTCCGACGCGATCGATCAGAATCGCCTCGACCAGCACGTCGGCGGCTACCGCATCGAGGTGATCGACCCCCTCCACACGATCCGCCTCACCCTCGAACCCACCGAAGGGATCTCCTTCGACCTGACGTGGAACGGACTGTTCGACGTCGTGCAAGAACTGCCGCATGTGATGCGCAGCGGCAACCGCATCACGTTGGACGCGCAGCGTTTCGCCCAACTCGGGTCGTGGTCGGGGTGGATCCGCGTCGACGACACCGAGATCGCCGTCGAACCGTCGAGGTGGATCGGTAGCCGCGACCGCTCCTGGGGCATCCGACCCGTCGGAGAAGCCGAACCCGCCGGACGTCCCGCCGATCCGCCGTTCGACGGCATGTGGTGGACCTACGTCCCCATCGCGTTCGACGACTTCGAGCTCGTGCTGATCGTCCAGGAGTCACCCGACGGCATCCGCACGCTCAACGACTGCTCACGGGTCTGGAAGGACGGCCGCGTCGAACAACTCGGCTGGCCGCGATTCGACATCCACTACCGTTCCGGGACCCGCGAGGTCACGGGCGCAACCATCGCGGCAACCGCCGCAGACGGTTCGCCGGTCACCTTGGAGGTCGACTCGCTGCTTGCCGCACCGCTGCACGTCGGCGGCGGCTACGGCGGCGACCCGGACTGGCAGCACGGCATGTGGCGCGGCGAGGGATTCACCGAACGCGTCACCTACGACATGACCGACCCCGCGGTCGCCGGGCGAATCGCATTCGGCGCCACCGATCACGTCGCGCGTGCGCGGTGCCGCGAAGCCGACGGTACGACGCGGGAGGGCTGGGGCATGTTCGAGCACTTCTGCCTCGGCAGGCACGACCCGAGCGGGTTCACCGACTGGCTCGACGTCGCGCCCTGACGCGTATTCCCTTTCTGCGTACCGTGGACTCATGAGCACACAAGAGATCACGCTTGGCAACTTCGAGGACACCATTTCGGCTGGCGGCACCGTGCTGGTCGATTTCTGGGCGGAATGGTGCGGTCCGTGCCGACAGTTCGCCCCGACCTTCGAGAAGGCGTCGGAGACTCACCCCGACATCGTGTTCGGCAAGGTCGACACCGAAGCCGAGCAGCAGCTCGCGGCGGGCTTCGGCATTCAGTCGATCCCGACGCTGATGGCTTTCCGCGACGGTGTGCTGGTCTTCAATCAGCCGGGTGCACTCCCGCCTGCACAACTCGAGCAGCTCATCACCGCGGTGAACGACCTCGACATGGATCAGGTGCGCGCAGAAATTGCCGCAGCCGACGCCGCGCAGGGCGGCAACCAGCAGGAGTCCTGAACTCCTAGAACCGCCCCGCGACGAAACCGGCGAACAGCACGAGAAAGCCGCCGATCTCGCCGGCCATCAGCGCGATCATCGACACCCGCAGCACCGGGTCTTCGCGGGCGAACTGATTGGTGGTGTCGCGCAGCATCCCGTGCAGGATGTAGCTGCCGATAGCGCCGACGAAGAACACCACCATCACCATCGCCGCGGCGAGGTTCAGCCACGTCGGCCACGCGCTGAGATGGACGAAGACGGCGACCAGAGCGGTCGCGAACGCATAGAGCAGCGACGATCGGTGAGCGATGTCGACGTACGGATGCGCCAGGTGGTCGGGCGATTTGCGCATCTGCTCGTATTTCCAGACTCCGAGAATCAGGGCAAGAAGAAACACCAGGCCCGACGCCCCGAGAGTGATCGCGGTCGCGTAATCGAGGTCGACGGTTGTGCGCATCGCCTAACGATATCTATCCCGCAAATTGGGATCCGACTCCCACCACAATCCGTTCGCGGCGTCATCGGCGTCGGGGACGGCCGCCTCGTCACTCGACTCCAGCGCGGCGTCGACCTGCTTTTCTGTCTCGCGTTCGTCGTTACGGAACCGTCGGAACAGCACCATGAGGAACGGCAATCCGACGACGTCGCCGAGTATCCAGAGAATGCCCGCACCGATCGTCTGATCCATGCGCAGACTCGGACCCCAGGTTCTGTGCAGTGCCGTGTAGTAGTCGACCGCCACCAGCGACCCCTGCCACAGCACGATCCCGAGCAGACCGTCGGCGATGCTCTCGACCGTCGTGATGCCCAGCGACAACGCCTGCGGGTATCTGCGCGGAACGGGATCGACCTGCAGGCGTGCATAGAAGTATCCGACGCCGATCGCCACGAGTAGTAGTCGTGTCGCGACGTCGACCGACTCGTCGCGCAGCACCAGCTCGTACCACCCCGTGAAGTAGATCAGCCAGGGCACGCTGAGCATCAGCGCCGACGTCGGGATCGGCCCGAGCAGCACGCGTGCGGCCCGACTGTTCATCGCGGCGTCGAGTCGTGCACGGCCGCGCGAGCCGAGCGCTTCGCGCAGCACCGTCATGGGTCGGCCCAACGCCAGTCCGAACGGCGCAACCAGCAGCAGCAGCACGAACTGCAGTGCACGGATCCAGAACAGGGTGTCGGAGTAGACGCCGACCACGCTGATGCCCGCGAGCAGCCAGACTCCGATGCCGAGGCCGGTGAACACGCACGCGGACCCGCGCGACACCGTCGAACTCCGCCGCCAACCCGCCCAGTAGACAGCCAGGACGGCTGCCACGATCACCGTCGTGACGGTGTCGAGACGCCATGACGTGAGCGCGACGTCGAAGGTCAGCGGAGTCGTCGGCGCGTGCACGACTTACAAGTCTGCAAGTGCCACAGACGAATCGGCAAGAGCCTCCGGATCGACGGGGTCTCCGCGGAGGATCAGTTGCTTGATGGCGTCGAGCTGATCCCAGATGTTGACCTGCATGCCTGCGAGGACCGTGTTGTCGCCGTCGAGCCAGAATACGACGAACTCACGTCCCGGCACGTCACCGCGAAAGACGACCTTCTCGTAGCCGTCGGCCAGTCCGCTGTACTCCATGCCGAGGTCGTACTGGTCGGTGAAGAAGTACGGCAGGTTCTCGTACTCGGCGCTGCCACCGAGCATGTTGGTGACTGCGACTGCCGGTTGGTTCAGGGCATTCGCCCAGTGTTCGACGCGCACCCGACGTTCGAGGATCGGATGCTCGGCATTCGCGATGTCGCCGACGACGTAGATGTCGGGGTCGCTACTCCGCAAGCCCGCATTGACGAGCACGCCGCCACCGTCGATGTCGAGTCCCGCCGACTCCGCGACGTCGAGGTTGGGAACAGCTCCCGCGGCGATCAACACCGTGTCGGCAGCGATGGTGTCGCCGTCGGCCAGGCGCAGGCCCGTCGCCACACCGTTCTCGGTGGTGATCTCGGCGACCTTCACCTCGGTCCGGAGATCGACGCCATGCTCGCGGTGCAGATCGGCGAAGATCTGAGCCACTTCCGGCCCCAGCGCACGCAGCAGCGGGAGCTTCGAGGCCTCTGCGATCGCCACCTCGACGCCGCGCTCACGCGCGGAAGCCGCGACCTCCATGCCGATCCAGCCCGCTCCGACGATCGCCAGGCGCGATCCCTCGGTGAGCGTCTCGCGGATAGCGCGGGCATCGTTGACGGTCCGCAGGTAGTGGACACCCGAGGCGTCGGCACCCGGCAGGTCGATGACCCGCGACGACGACCCCGTGGCCAGCAGCAACTTGTCGTAGGTCAGCGTCGTGCCGTCGGGCAGCGACACGGTCTTGGCCGCGGCGTCGACCTTCTCGATGCGGGTTCCCGGTCGAAACTCGACGCGCTGGTCGAGGTACCAATCGGTGTCGTGGACCGTGAACTCCGGCAGGTCCTTGCTGCCCTGCATGAATTCCTTCGACAACGGCGGTCGTTCGTACGGCAGCTCGTTTTCGACGCCGAAGATCACGACGTCACCGTCGAAGTCTTGTTCACGTAGCGCCTCGGCGGCCTTTGCCCCCGCAAGTCCGCCTCCGACTATCGCTATCGTTGTCACAGCGCATACCTCCAGCTTTCGTAAGAAAAATTGCTTGTGGTGCAGCTACCCGGACTCGACTCCAACGCTACGCGTCGACCCGACGCAGGCTGGGGAAACGACGAGTGATGATCACGGAACAATCACGACGGATTTGTCGGATTGGCGGGGTATTCCTGGTGGTCGGGCCTGGATATCAGCCAAACTCGTATTACCAATTGATAACGACACGCTGTAGGCTCAATCGCGATTCCTGAATCGACTGTCACCGATCGGACGATCGGACGACTCTCGAATTCACGTTCTTCTAGTGGAAGTGATTGCTCGTGTCCCACACACGTCGTCGGGTTTTGCCCGGTGCAGTCTTGATGGTGGCGCTGGCCCTCGTGGTCGGCTTGATCTCTGGCGCAGGCAGCGCACAGGCGTGGGGTCCGCCCGCCAAGCAGATCAAGGGCTTCATCAACGAGCAGATCTACAACTACGGCATGGACCACCCGGTCTCGGTCCGCGCATGGCCGTCGCAAACCACCAACCCGCGGAATGCGCCGACGATCATCTTCCTCGACGGCCTGCGCGCCACCAACGATTTCAACGGCTGGGAGCGGGAGACCAACGTCGCCTACCTGGCTCAGCGTGGTTACAACGTGGTCATGCCGATCGGTGGCCAGTCGTCGTTCTACGCCGATTGGCAGCGGGCATCAGCCAGCGCGGGCCAGCGCAATCCGTACCGCTGGGAGAGCGTGCTCAAGGGCAGCCTTCCGCGGTTCCTCGACAGCCACGGTTTCCGTAACCGCACGCTCGTCGGCCTCTCGATGTCGGCGAGCCAGGCTGTGATCATCGGCAACGAACGGCGCGATCTGTACCAGCGCGTGGTCTCGATGTCGGGTTTCATGAACCTCGTCGCCACCGGCATGCAGACCATGCTGCGCGCAGCTGCCTGGGATGCGGGCCACTACAACCTCAACGACATGTGGGGCTGGTTCCCCAACGCAGAGGCCTTCCGGCATTCGCCGACGGAGAATCTGCCGTCGATGAACGGCCTGCACCTGTGGATGTACGCGGGAACCGGCGTGTGGGGCGACCACCAGCCTCCCGGCGCCAACAACACCGACTTCTACATCACCGGATTCAACTCGACGGCCATCGAAGCGGTCTCCGGTGAGCAGAGCCGCACCTTCGCGCTCGCAGCGCCGGCATTCGGCGTGAACCTGCGCACCGACTTCCCGATCACCGGAACCCACGCGTGGGGCTACTGGCAGCAGGCGATCTGGAACATCTACAACAACGGCTGGTTCCGCAACGGATAAGCGGTGCGCTACCGGCGCCCGGATCGGTCAGGACGGATCGATACCGGTGCGCCAGTAAGCCTGGGCTTTGACCGACTTCTTGTCGAGCTTGTAGTCGCTCTTGAACACGCCTGCGATTGCGCGGGTCGCGGTCATGTCCAGCGCCACCCATGCGAAATGGTCCGACGCGTCGAATGCCGCGGCACGCACCTGCTCGACGATCGCGCTCCCGTCAGACCCACGCTCGACGTAGTTCAGGGCGTCGTGCTCGCGTACGGCGATCGGCAGTTCCCTGTCGTCGTCGTGGGAGACCTCGAACCAGATGGTCGCGGGAACAGTCGGTGTGGACGCCGTCAGGGCTTCCAGCAATGAGTTGATCGCGGGCAGCGCCGCGGGATCGCCCGCGACGAGCCACCCCTTCGGTGCAGGTTCGGGGAGCGCGAATTTCGATCCCATGAACGTCGCACTGATCACGTCTCCCGGCTGTGCCGAGAGTGCCCAGCGCGGCGCGGCGCCGTCGTGGATCGCGAACTCGATCGAGAAGGTATCGGTTGCCGGGTCGGGATCAACGAGGGTGTAACCGCGCTGGTGGATCTTGCCGTGCTTGTTCACGAACCACATACGGATCCACATGGTCGGGTGCACCGGCCGGTCCTTGAGCAGTCCACCGCCCGTGAAATCGACGCGGACATAGTGATCGGTGATCTGCCGCGAACCGGTCACCGTCAGTTCGTAGTCGTCGGCTCCCATGAGCTTGAGAACCGCGCCCTGCCAGCCACGCGACTTATTCTTCGTGGGTGATTCGACCATTCCTCGACCTTCCATCCGCGCATCGCCGCCTGTTTGTGAGGGTAGCCTACCTTTTCTTCGTGCGCGACCGGTGCCCGTCTCACCCATCCCGACCGCGAGCCACTCCGAAGAACGTGTGTGAGTTTCCAGCCAGGCGAGGGTGCGCGGTGAGCGGACAGGCCGTCGAGCTGCGAATTTGGGAGACCCCGCGGGTAGGCCGAGCAGTGAGCCGGGTAGCGATCAGCCGGCTGCAACTGCGACGCGTACCCGGTCTGCGATTCGCCAAGCTTCTCGGGACCGGTTCCGGGGAGACTTTCACCATGCGTGACGCCGATCCACGTCACTGGGCACTGCTCACTGTCTGGGATGACCGTCATGCGGCAGATGCGGGGGCGGCGTCGAGCGCGATCCGTGGCTGGTCGGATGTGAGCACGACTGAGTTGAGGGTCCGCATGACACCCCTCGCGACCAAGGGACGCTGGTCGCGTCGAGAACCGTTCCAGGTCGACGATCCGTCGCGTAAGCGCGAGTGGGACGGTGCGGTCGCCGCCATCACCCGCGCACGACTTCGACCGACCCGCGCCCTCTCGTTCTGGCGCGCGGTTCCGCCGGTCGTCGCCGACCTCACCGGTTGCGATGGACTGCGCCTCGCCGTCGGAATCGGAGAGTCACCCATCGGACTGCAGGGCACCTTCTCGCTGTGGGAGAACGCCGCTGCCCTCACCGACTTCGCCTATCGATCTCCCGCCCACGCGAATGCGATCCGCGAGACCCGACCGCAGCGCTGGTACGCGGAAGACCTGTTCACGCGCCTGGCCGTGCTCGACATCGAGGGCAGCTACGCAGGAGTGCAACCGTGACAGCGCGACTGGCGTGGCTGCTCCTGGGCGCGACCATCCTTGTGCAGATCTGCTTTCCGCTGACCTCCGGCGGCACCCCCGCCCTGACCACCGCTGCGGTGCTCCTGTTCGCCTCGGCCATGCTCGTCGACGCCGCGACCAGTCGGGGCGTGGGCGCCGCGGCGGTACTGCTCGTTGTCGCGGGCGGTGGCGGATTGCTCGCGGAGGCGATCGGCGTTCACACGGGCTTTCCATTCGGCGAGTACGACTACACCGGGACGCTCGGCCTGGAGATAGCGGGCGTGCCGATTCTGGTTCCGCTGGCCTGGATCATGATGGCCTGGCCCGCGTGGAACGTCGCGCGACGACTTGTCGGCAGACACGGACCCGTCGCGACCGTTGCCGTGGGCGCGTGGGCACTCACCGCATGGGACGTCTTTCTCGACCCACAAATGGTCGACGCCGGACACTGGTATTGGTTGCACACCACGCCGAATCTGCCTGGTGTGGAAGGCATCCCGCTAACCAACTTCGGCGGGTGGCTTCTCGTGTCGGCGTTGATGATGACGGTGCTCGAGGCCGCCATCGGGCGCTCCGACAGCGTGCCCACGCTGCACACCGACGCGGTGCCGGTGGCCGCATACCTGTGGACCTATTTCTCGTCGGTGCTCGCCCACGCGGTGTTCTTCGGTCGGGCGCCGGTGGCGTTGACCGGGGCTCTGGTGATGGGCGTAGTCGCGGTGCCGCTTGCGGTCTCCGTGGTACGGGAGATCCGCACTGCCCGACGGTCGGGAGGTCACCGTGTCCACGCTGCGTGACCACCGACTCGCGCATCGGCTGTGGTGCAACCTGATTCGCATAGGTGCGGTCAATGCACTTGGTGGCCTGGCCCTGACGGTCGACAACGCGCGCCGTATCCGCGTTCCCGACGCCACTCTGCCGTGCGAGCCCGAGCCGCTGTGGGTGTTGCTGCCCGTCCGCGACGAAGCCGCCGACATAACGGACTGCGTTCGTTCCCTGCAGAGTGCCGCCGCGCGCTGGCCCGGTCCGTCGCGCGTCGTAGTACTCGACGACGAATCGACCGACGCGACACCGGATCTGCTCGCCCAGTTGAGCGCAGACGACGACGGCCTCGTCGTGCTACGGGGCCAACCACGCCCCGAGGGATGGCTCGGAAAGCCTTGGGCCTGCGCCCAATTGGCTGCGTTCGCGGCTGACGATACGGCTCCTGACCGGGCAGTCCTCGTCTTCGTCGACGCGGACGTGCGCCTGGCCACCGACGCACTCGTCGCGACCGTGGCAACCATGCGCGCCGCCCACCTCGATCTGTTCTGCCCCTATCCCCTACAGGAAACCAGCGGTGCCGCAGAGCGATTGGTGCAACCGCTGCTGCAATGGTCGTGGATGAGCACTCTGCCGCTGAGGCTCGCAGAACGATCGCCGCGACCGAGCTTGTCGGCAGCAAACGGCCAGTTCCTCGCCGTCGACAAGGACGCGTACGAACGTGCGGGCGGTCATCGGGCCGTCCGCGCTGACGTTCTCGAAGACATCGGGCTGCTTCGCGCAGTTAAGGCTTCGGGCGGGTGCGGCGTGGTCGGTGAGGGCAGCACCGTGGTGAGTTGCCGGATGTACGACGGTTGGTCGCAGGTCCGTGCCGGCTATCGAAAGTCGTTGTGGGCGGCCTTCGGTTCTCCCGCCGGTGCAGTCGCGGTGATGACGTTCTTGATCGTCTCCTACGTCGTGCCGGCTGTGGCGGCACTCGGTGGATCGCGGCTCGGAGTCGTCGGCTACCTCGCGGGTGTCGCGTCGAGGGTTGTGACGGCTCGACGCACCGGCGGCCACGCGTGGCCCGACGCCCTGCTTCATCCGGTCTCGGTGCTGGCGCTTGCGACTCTGACCGCGGACTCGATCGTCGGACGTCGACGCGGGGCACTGCGGTGGAAGGGTCGTCCGGTGCAGGCATGAGTTCGATCATCGTCGTCGGGGCAGGTGTCGGAGGACTCGCCGCCGCCGTCCGACTTTCCGCGCTCGGACATGAGGTCACCGTCCTCGAACAGTCGCAAGAGATCGGCGGCAAGCTCGGCGTGATCTCGCTCGACGGCTTCGTCTTCGACACCGGGCCGTCGTTGGTGACCCTGCCGCACATTCTGGATGAACTATTCACCGATACCGGAGCACCACTGTCGGAATCGCTGACCCTGCAACGACTCGAGACGGCCGCGCGCTATCGCTTCCCCGACGGCACGACCTTCGACATGCCAGGCGAGATGTCGGAGATTCCCGCCGCTCTCGACGCCGCGCTCGGCGCCGGCACCGGGCACCAGTGGACATCGTTTCTGCAGCGCGCAGAACGCATCTGGGACGCGACTCACCGCCAGTTCCTGGAATCACCGATCACGGTGCGCGACATGGCCTCCGGCGCACTCGATGTGCGCGATCTCGCCACCGTCGCGCCGTGGCGCACGTTGCGCGGGTTGGGCAACCAGTATCTGCGCGATCCCCGACTGCGGATGCTCCTCGACCGCTACGCCACCTACACCGGGTCGGATCCCCGGCGCGCACCCGCCGCGCTCGCGAGTGTCCCGTACGCCGAACAGCGTTGGGGATCGTGGTACATCCGTGGCGGGCTCGGCTCGATCGCGACCGCCCTGGCCGACAGGTTGTCGGCTCTCGGCGGGAGCATCGAACTGGGGGTGGAGGTGTCGGCGCTCACCACCGATACGCATGGGCGCGTCGACGGCGTACGCACTGCCGACGGTGCTCGAACCGCCGCCGACCTCGTCGTCGCCAATGCCGATGCCGCACAGGTGTATCCGACGCTCATCGCGACCCGCCAGGCACGACGTTCCGCACGGCGCCTGCGCAAGACCACGCCGTCGTTCTCCGGTTTCGTGCTGCTACTCGCACTCGACGATGCGCCGCCCGATCAGCCCCATCATCACGTTCTGTTCACCGACGACTATGACGACGAGTTCGACTCGGTGTTCGGCCGCGGCGGCCGCTCTCGTCCGGTCGCGAACCCGACGATCTACATCGCCGCTCCCGACGATCCGACGATCAATCCCGGACCCGGCACGGCGTCGTGGTTCGTCTTGGTCAACGCACCCCGACACGATCCGGCGGGCGGAACCGACTGGGACAGCTACGAATTGGCCGACTCCTACGCCGAGGACATCCTCGACCTCATGGCACAGCGCGGGGTCGACGTCCGAGACCGGGTGCGCCACCGCATCGTCGTCAGTCCCGCCGACCTCGAACGCCGAACGCTCACGCCCGGCGGATCGATCTACGGATCGTCGTCGAACGGTGCGCGCGCAGCGTTCCTGCGGCCCGCCAACGCATCTGGTGTACCGGGCCTGTATTTGGTCGGAGGGTCGGCCCACCCGGGCGGGGGCCTTCCGCTGGTGATGCTCTCGGCGAACATCGTCGCGGGACTGATCGGACCGGCGTGAGAATCGTTCTCACACCCGCGGGTTCAGTTCTGCGATGGCCCGGGCGAATCATCGCCGCGCAGACGCTTGCGGATCAGTTCTGCGCTGATCAGACACATCGGTAGCCCGATGCCGGGACGCGTCGTACCGCCCGCGTAGTAGAGCCCGCCCACTTTCGCCGACCGGTTGTTGGCGCGCAGAAATGCGCTCTGCCACAACGTGTGTGCCGGCCCCAGCGCGCCACCCGACCACGAGTTCAGATCGGCTTCGAAGTCGCCAGGCCCGGTCGTGCGTCGGACGACGATCCGCTCGGCGAGATCGTCCACCCCGGTCCACGAGGCAACGAGTTCGATGGCGCGGTCGGCGATCTGCTCGATGATCGGGTCGCCCGCACCGTCGACACCGCCGCGTCCCAGGTCGGGATCGGCGGGTACAGGGATCAACATGAACAGATTCTCGTAACCCTCCGGGGCAACGGAATCATCGGTCGCCGATGGTCGACACACGTACAGCGACGCGGGATCGGGTACGGCCGTGGGTGTTTCGAAGATGTCGTTGAAGTTGGCCGTCCAGTCGGCAGTGAAGAACAGCGAATGATGTTGTAGCTGCGGCAGTTCGCCACGCACACCGAGGAAGACGAGCACCGCACCGGGACCCGACGTGCGGCGGTTCCACCACCGCTGCGGAAAGGTCTGCAGCGCGCGGGGAAGCAGCCTGGTCTCCATGTGGTGGAGATCGGCCGCGCCGATGACCACGTCGGCGTCGACGATCCGGTCGGTGCCGTCGGCGTCACTTATGCGCAGACCGGTCACGTCGGCCCGTCGTCGGGATACCGAGCGCAGCCTTCCCGCGTGTTCGGTTGGGCGCGTGAGGATCTCCGACACCGTGGTGCCCGTGTGCAGGCGTGCACCCTTCTGCTCCGCCAGCGCGGTGAGCGACTCGACGAGTCGGGTGAATCCCCCGTCGGGGTAACGCACCCCTTCGTCGAGGTCGAGCCAACTCATCAGGTGATACATGGCGGGCGCGCGCTCGGGAGACGACGCGAGGAACACCGCGGGATACCCGAGGATCTGCCGCAGTCTGCGGTCGGTGAAGCGTTTCGCGATGAACGTGTCCAGGCTGGTGCCCAGCAACTGCACGAGCGTCTTCGCATGACGCAGCACCTCCGGATCGACGAACGCCCGGGGTGTGTCGAAGTTGGTGTAGAGGAAGCGGCGGACCGCGATATCGTAGGCATGCCGCGCCGACGCGAGATACTCCGACAGTCTCTGTCCTGCACCGGCTTCGAGCTTCTCGAACAGTTCGACGGAGCGTCGTTCATCACTGTGGACGTCGACCGGATCGGTGTGCCCCTCGAAAAACACCCGATAGCCGGGGTCGAGTCTGATCAGATCGAGTTGCTCAGCGGTCGACGTGCCGAGCAACTCGTAGAAGTGGTCGAAGACCTCCGGCATCAGCCACCACGACGGTCCGGTGTCGAACCGGAAACCGTCTGATTCCCACGACCCCGCGCGCCCACCGAGATCGGCGCGCTGTTCGTAGAGATCGACCTCGTATCCGTCGTCGGCGAGCAGCGCTGCCGTCGCAAGTCCTGCGACGCCGCCGCCGACGATGGCCACGCGCTTACCCTGTGGTCTGACGCGTGATGTCTTCACGCGCCCACCACCGAGATTGTCGTGCGGGGGTGCCCTCGACGCAGCAAAGCGGACGCCGCGATACGTGTCTTGGTGGCGGCAGGAACCCGAACACGTTGCCGCGCAGCCATACTCGCCGGAGTCGCGCGCAGTCGGGAATTGAGTTCCGCGAACAGGTCGTGGGCCACGCACACCGCAACGCGACTACCGCGGGGAAGTCGGGGAATGGTGTCTGCGGCGATGCTGAGGTCGGTGTCGATCTCGTCGAGCCAACGCCTCCACGCGACGTCCGTGGGGTCGGCCGGGTCGAGACCGATCAGATACCGGCGCCCCAAATCGCCACTGTCCGTGCCGAAGTCGCGCAGGAAGTTCACCTTCTGGAACGCCGCACCGAGATGCTTTGCGCCGGTGCACAACTCGTCGTAGCGCTGATCCGGTGCGGCTTCGTCGGCGACGAATGCGCGCAGGCACATCAATCCGACGACCTCTGCCGAACCGTAGATGTACTCGGTGAGGCTGGCCTCGTCGTGCACGGTGCGGGTCAGGTCCGTCCGCATGGATGCGAAGAACGGTGCGGTGAGGGAGGTATCGATACCGACGTGTCGCGCCGATCTGGCAAACGCATGAACGACGAGATTGGTGCTCGATCCCCGGTCCATCGCCGCGTTGGTCTCGGTCTCCAGTTCGTCGAGCGCCAGTTGCCGTTCGTCGACGCCCTGTCCCGGTCGCGGAGCGTCGACGATCTCGTCGGCCACACGGACAAGCGCATAGATGTTGCGGACGTGCGATCGCGCGGGCTCGGCCAGTAGCCTCGACGCAAGACCGAACGACGATGAGTACGAGCTGATGACCAACGCCGCGCTGGCGTCGGCGACCTCGTCGTAGCGGGCGTGCGGACGCACCAGATCGACACGCGTGCGTCTGCTCATCGGGCGTCCCGAAGGTCCGACGCGCGCTCATATGCACCGACCGCCGGGCCCAGCTCGGCGATCTGGTCGACGAACCAGGGGCTGAGCATCCACGGCGTACGTCGTGCGATCTCCCAGATGTCGTCGATCGACGCCCAGGCGTACTGCATGACCTCGTCGGGGTTGGGCGCCACGTCGCCCACCGGGCGCGCCGCATAGACCGGGCATACCTCGTTCTCGACGACACCACTGGCGTCGACCGCCCGGTACCGGAAGTCGGGGATGATCGGCCGCAGATCGGCGATGTCCATTCCGAGCTCGCGCTGGGAGTAGCGTGCTATCGCGTCCTCAACGCTCTCACCGGGGCGCGGATGCCCACAGAACGAATTGGTCCACACGCCTGGCCACGTCTTTTTCTCCAGTGCGCGGCGTGTCACCAGAATGCGTCCGGCGGCGTCGACGAGGTGGCACGAGAACGCGAAGTGCAACGGGGTGTCGGTGCCGTGCACGGTGAGTCGATTCGCGGTGCCACGCGGGTGGCCGTCGTCGTCCACGAGTACCACCAGGTCGTCATTCATCGATGCTCGCAATGCATCGATCCTCGCAGTTCATGAATCCTCGCAGTCCATCGATCGCCACACCTTTCGATTGTCCGTTGGAGAAGCGATTCGCGCTCCCCGGGGGCGTGCGGGCGTGCTCAACAGCGTCTGAACTCACCTCGGGGCGAGCTCAGAAGTGTTTCGACGCCGCGCCCTGTCTGGATGGGAACGCCCGTCTGGATGGACCCTGTTTGGATGGGAATCGCTGTCGGGGTCGGGCACTAGGCTGATTGCGTGCGCTTTGGAATCTGCATTCTCCCTGATCTGGACTGGCGGACCTCCCGCCCGCTGTGGCAGCGGGCGGAGCAGATGGGCTTCGACCACGCCTGGACCTACGACCACCTCGTCTGGGGCGGTCTGCCCGATTCCCGCTGGTTCTCGTGCGTGCCCGTACTGACCGCGGCGTCGATGGTCACCAGCACCATCGGTCTCGGGGCATTCGTCGTGTCCCCCAATTTCCGACATCCCGTCGCCTTCTCGCGCGAGGTGCAGACGCTCGTCGACATCTCCGACGGCCGATTCCTGCTCGGTCTCGGCGCGGGCGGGACCCCCGACGACCGGCTACTCGGGCAGTCGGAGCTGACCGCACGCCAGAAGGTGGACCGGCTGCAGGAATTCTCCCGACTACTCGACCGCACATTGCGCGAAGACCACCTCGACGCCGCCGGCGAGTACTACACCGCGCGCGACATGCGGCTCGTCGGTGGGTCGGTGCGTGACCGGGTGCCGCTGCTCATGTCGGGCAACGGCCCACGGTCGGTACGGTTCGCCGCGAACTTCGGCGACGGTTGGATCACCACCGGCAACACCACTGCCACCACAACCGGCGAGTGGTTCGCGGGCATCGCCCGCAACTGCGAGATCGTCGACGCCGAGCTCGCCAATCGACCCGACGGCGCCACCTTTGCCCGGTATCTCAGCATCGATTCCGGCCCCGCGCAGTCGCTGGAGAGCATCGGGATGTTCGACGAACTGACCGGCCGCGCGGCCGAGTTGGGTTTCACCGACGTCATCATGCACTGGCCACGAAGCACCCCACCGCACGTCGCGAGCGAGGCGGTGCTCGACGAGGTCGCCGCGTCTCGACTGTCCTGAACTGCACGGATGCCTCGGCCGTCGCCTCGACGCCGATAGGCCTTGGTTGTGACGGTTAAGCTTTCGCCCGTGACGGTACGAGCGGGCATCGTGGTGACGGGGACCGAAGTCCTGACCGGACGAATCACCGACAAGAACGGCCCGTGGGTCGCCGAACAACTATTCGCGATGGGCGTCGACGTCGCCCACATCACCACCTGCGGCGATCGGCCGGAAGACCTCACCGCCCAGCTACGGTTCCTTGCCGACGAGGGCGTGTCCGTGATCGTGACAACCGGCGGACTCGGACCCACCGCCGACGACCTCACCGTGGCCACCGTCGCCGAGTTCACCGGTCGACCACTCCAGCTCGACGAACCGCTCCGCGATCACATCGCCGACATCATCCGATGCTGGCAGGGCCGCGGAGGCAGTGAATCCGCCAGCGCCGCAACCCTGGTGGGCATCGACAAACAGGCGATGATTCCGCAAGGCGCACAACCAATTCCACCGACAGGCACCGCCCCGGGTGTTGCCGTGCCCGCAGGTGAGGACCCGCGCGCCCGCGGTCGGCTACCCGCTGTCCTCGTCCTTCCCGGGCCGCCTGCCGAGTTGCAGGCGATGTGGCCCAACGCCATCACGGCACCACCGATCGTCGACGCCGTCGCCGGTCATCCCGACATGCGCCAGGACACGATCCGCATGTTCGGGCTGCCCGAAGCCGAGCTGGCCGAGGGACTGCGCGCTGCACCCGGCCGCGTCCCGGGTTTCGATCAACTCGAGATCACCACCTGCCTACGACGCGGCGAACTCGAGATCGTCACGCGCTACCCGACCTCTGCCGCCGAGGACTACACCGCGCTCGCCGACTTTCTGACCGAGCTGTACCCCACCCAGACCTTCTCGATCGACGGCTCGACCATCGACGACCAGGTCGCCGCGCTGCTGGCCGGACGACTGATCGCCACCGCGGAATCGTGCACCGGCGGAATGGTTGCCGCCCGACTCACCGATCGAGCGGGATCGTCGGCGTACGTACAGGGCGGCGTCGTCTCGTACTCGAACGACGTGAAGATGAACAGCCTCGGCGTACCGGCGTCGATGCTCGACGAGTTCGGTGCCGTGAGCGAACCGGTTGCAGCCGCGATGGCCGAGGGCGTCATGGCTCACCTGGGCGTCGACACCGCGATCTCCACCACCGGCATCGCGGGACCCGGCGGCGAGACACCCGGAAAGCCCGTCGGCACAGTCTGTTTCGGTATCGGCGTCGCGGGCAGGCCGACACTGACCCGCACACTGCACCTCCCGGGCAACCGGGCGGCCGTGCGCGAACGGTCGACGACGATCGCGTTCCATCTTCTTGCCGGCGCGCTGCGCGCTGCGGGGGCGTCGTCGTAAGAGGTTCGAGCCCAGAGGTTCGAGCTCAGAGGTTCGGCCTCAGAGCCTGCCGAGCAGTTCCGCCTTCTTCGCGGAGAACTCGTCGTCGGAGAGGATTCCGCGCTGGTGCAGACCGGCGAGCTGCTCGATCGCCGCGATGATCGCGTCCGATCCTGCGGGCCCGGACGACGTCGCGAGCGGGGCACTGTCTGGCACCGGGGCGTACTGCTGCGGTGGGCTGTCGAACTGCGGCGGGGCGTCGAACTGCTGCGGCGCGGCGTCGAACTGTTCTGGTGCCGCGTGGCGTGGTTCCGGGGCCGCGGTCGGTGTCGCGGCGACGTCGTTGACGCCGAGTTCTCGCAAACTCGTGGTGTCGAAGGTGCCGAACTGGCTCGTGAAGCTGACCGTCCCGGGCGGTCCGCTCTGCTGCTGTTGCACGCCGCCGATCTGGTGCTCGCCGGTGTCGAAGACGCGAACCACGCCGTTCACCTGGGTCGCGAGGCGTCGGGTCGCGGGGAACACCGCATACCGCGAGTCGTTCTGACCTCCGGACGAGCTGGGTACTCCCAGGTCGGCGGGCCACCAGGTGTTGGGGGCTGAGTATCCGAACGGTGTGCTGGTCGTCGCGGCCGGCGGGAACACCTGGGTGGTGTTGAGCAGTTGGGCGAGCTCGTTGCAGAGACCGTCGACGCGGGCCTTGAGGCCGTTGTTGAACATGTCGCCGACCATCGTCATGCCGCCGCGCATCCACTGCCCGGAGCCGCCGAGCTCGGGAATGTTGAACTGGGCCATCGTGCCCCCACCCGAGTTGACCGCGTAGAGCATGGCCACGACCGCGTCCTGCGAGAGGCCGTAGCGCGCGGAGATATCGGAGATGACCTGCTGTGCCTCAGCAGTGACGCCTGGCTCCATTGTGTGCTCTTTCGTCAGCGGAATGTCGCCTACAGCGTAGTGCCCGTCGGCGCGGGCGTCGGGGTGGGCGTCGTGCGCGGGCGTCGGGGCGGGCGCGAACCCGCCGCCGCAGGAAGTGGGGGAAGGGTCGTCCGCCGCCGCAGGAAGTGGGGGAAGAGTGGTCCGCCGCCGCAGGAACTAGGGGAAACACACTTTCCCGTGTCTCACACCCTTCCCCGCGAAGTAACTCGAGAAAGCGCACAGAACCCGCGGAAAGAATCCTTCCCCTAGTTTCTGCCAGACCGCGCGCAGCCTTCCCCCGACCTTCTGCCGGCCCGCGCCGCGCCCGCCCGACGACGCCATCCGCCCGCGTCGCAGGAACTAGGGGAAACACACTTTCCCCTAGTCTCACACCCTTCCCCGCGAAGTAACTCGAGAAAACGCACAGAACCCGCGGAAAGAACCCTTCCCCTACTTCCTGCCGGCCCGACCGCCCGCGCAACAACCAGACCCGCTCAGCTGCCCAACCCGCGCGCGGCGGCGGTCTGCGACCAGATGCGCGCGATGA
>NZ_LZMO01000071.1:0-5208 GCF_001665715.1 Gordonia sp. 852002-10350_SCH5691597 | reverse complement strand
GAGCCGACGCTGCGCGATGATCCCGAGCACCGAGACGAAGGTCGGCGCTGCAATCAGGGTGTCGTGACCCATCTCCGCAGCCGCTGCCTCGTCCCAGTGGACGGGATGTGCGTCCTGCACGGCGCGAGCGTGCTTGCGGATCTCTTCGCGGCCGACCTCGTAGTAGTCGTCGACCGTGTAGTTGAAGCCGACCATCGACGTGGTGTGCGCCGCGATCTCTTCCGGAGTCAGTTTCACACCGTTCTTCAACGCATCGATCCGGTCTTGGATCTCGCTATCGGTGATCTGTGACATCGGTTGGACTCCTCACGCTGCACTGGGCCGTATGTCCGACGGACGGAGGGCTGACCGCTGATCGTCGAGACACATACTCGCTGGCAACTGTACTGAATTACTTCATCTGAACGACAACTGCGGACTGCCTCGTGTGAGGCAGCCCGCAGTTGCACAAACGTGTGGGTGCGCATCTCGCGACGACGCACAATGCCGAACTACGCAAACCGGATTCGAAGGTGCGTTCTCGGCGGAGACCTACCCCGATACGACCGTTATTCGACGACGCTCCGGGGCCATCGGCCTCGGGGAAGAATCAGCGCGACTCCGTCGGCGAAGCCGACTCAGCGCGACTCCGTCGGCGAAGCCGACTCAGCGCGACTCTTTGTGCGCCTGGTGCTTGCCGCAGTTCGGGCAGAACTTCTTGATCTCGAGACGATCGGGATCGTTACGACGGTTCTTCTTGGTGATGTAGTTGCGGTGCTTGCACACCTCGCAGGCCAAGGTGATCTTTGGCCGGACGTCAGTTGAGGAAGCCACTGGGTTCGCCTTCTTTCGGGTGGGTCTGGGTCGTCGGAGCACTAGGCGCCGCCTCGCCCGACCCGGGCCGCGCGACAAGCCTTACGTGTAGCGGTGGAGGGACTCGATCCCTCGACCTCACGATTATGAGTCGTGCGCTCTAACCAGCTGAGCTACACCGCCATGGTGACATGAACGCCGTCAGCGTGGACGCAGTCCTCGCGGTGGCGTTGCGGCGTCGGGCGTTCAAGTCCTACCGAGCCCCCTGACGGAATCGAACCGTCGACCTTTTCCTTACCATGGAAACGCTCTGCCGACTGAGCTAAGGGGGCGTTTCCGGCTGCCCTTTCGGGCGTCCGGAGAGCCTTAACGAGGTTACACACCGATGCGGCGGCTCACCAAATCGCTGCTCTACCAGCTCTCCGATGGACCGCCGACTGCACGTTCACCTCGCTGTGGCAGGTATAGGATTCGAACCTATGTAGCTTGCGCGACGGATTTACAGTCCGCTCCCTTTGGCCGCTCGGGCAACCTGCCGTGCCGTTCTGAGCAAGCCCCGCGAGGCCGCACGAACAACGCCGAGAAGAATACAACGAATCCCGGCCATTGACGCAAACCCGCAGGTCAGCCCGACGCCGCGCCGGGCCGACGAGCCGGCCCGGTGGTTGAGCCAGCCCGGTGGTTGAGCCAGCCTCCCCGCCGGTGGTCGACCCAGCCTCCCCACCGATCGTCGACCCCGCCTCCCCACCGGTGGTTGAGCCGGCCCCTCCCCACCGGTGGTTGAGCCGGCCGCGAGCGAAGCGAGCAGCCGTGTCGAAACCACCCCACACAAACCTCCGCCAACACCCCGCCCCGACCGCGAGCGGCGTCGGGCTACGCTGTGATCCATGGCTGATTCATCGTTTGACGTGGTGAGCAAGATCGACCGCCAGGAGGTCGACAACGCCCTCAACCAGGCCGCGAAGGAACTCTCGCAGCGCTACGACTTCCGCGGCACCAACACCGGCATCGACTGGTCCGGCGAGGAGACGATCGTGATCACCTCCGACGCCGAGGAGCGCGCTCAGGCCGGGCTCGAGGTGTTCAAGGAGAAGCTGATCCGCCGCGACATCTCGCTCAAGGCGTTCGACGCCGGCGAGGTGCAGGCGTCGGGCAAGACGTACAAGATCTCCGGGAATCTCGTGCAGGGCATCGACTCCGAGCACGCCAAGAAGATCTCCAAGAAGATCCGCGACGAGGGCCCCAAGGGCGTCAAGGCGCAGATCCAGGGCGACGAACTGCGCGTGTCGAGCAAGAAGCGCGACGACCTCCAGGCCGTGATCGCGCTCCTCAAGGGCGAGGACTTCGGCATCGCCCTACAGTTCGTCAACTACCGATAGCGCCCGACCCGATCACCCCAGCGCAGAAAGTGACAGCTCTGGGGACCTCGACCTGTACCGGTACACCCGCAGGCCCCGATGGGCGTGACTTTCTGCGCGAACTCCAGCCTCGAAGCCGACCACCTGACCTCGCTACACTCCCCGCCGCGCCATCTCCTGCAGCCGTCGGATGCGCTCCTCGGTCGGCGGGTGCGTCGAGAACATCTTGGCCATGCGGTCCGTCGCGCGGAACGGACTCTCGATCATCGCGTGGCTCTGCGCGGCGATGTCGGGCTGCGGGGGTAGCGGCGCCACCTGGATGCCGCCGGAGATCTTGGCGAGCGCCGACGCCAGCGCCAACGGGTCATTCGTGAGTTCAGCACCCGACTTGTCGGCCTGAAACTCCCGCGACCTCGACACCGCAAGCTTGATCAACGTCGCGGCAAACGGTCCGAGCAGAGAGATGAGGATCAGCGCAATCGGGTTCGGTCCGTTGTTGCGGTTGCCCGACATTCCGAAGAACATCGCGAAGTTCGCCAGACCGCTGATGATCGCCGCCATCGCGCCCGCGACCGAACTGATCAGGATGTCGCGGTTGTAGACATGCGAGAGCTCGTGACCGAGCACCGCGCGTAGTTCCCGTTCGTCGAGGAGTCGCAGGATCCCCGCCGTGCAGCACACCGCCGCGTTCTTCGGATTACGTCCCGTCGCAAACGCATTGGGCGACTCCGTCGGACTGATGTACAACGCAGGCATCGGCTGCCGCGCCTGCGTCGCAAGCTCGCGCACCACGCGGTACATCACCGGCGCCTCGACCTCCGTCACCGGCTGCGCATGCATCGCCTTCAGCGACATCTTGGCGCTGTTGAAGTACACGTAGCCGTTGACGGCGATCGCAAGGATCACCGACCCCCACAGAATCGTCGGACTCCGGAAACAAGCACCGATCGCGACGATCAACGCCGACATCGTGCCGAGCAGAAGTGCCGTCTTCACACCGTTTCGCATCAGATCCTCGTTCGAACTCGCCTCCGACGCGATGCCGGAGCTCTCAGTTTCTCAAACGATCCAGGGTCCGGTTGGGTTTCCGTGCGGCGTCGGCGAGTTACCCCGTGCGCGCGATCGTGTAGTCGACCAGTGATGTGAAGGCAGAATGAGCGGGCCCCTCGGGAAGCGCACCGAGCACCTGCCCCGCCTCGTCTGCGTATCCGCGCAGCGTCGCGTTCGCCTGGGCCATGCCACGCGACTCGACGAGCAGTCCGAGCGCCTCGGCAACCTCGGCGTCGTCGGTCAGCGGCTTGGCCGCACCGCCGTCGTCGACGAGCAGTTCTCGCAACCTGTTCGACGCAGCGTCGTCGTCGGCAAGTGCGTAGAGCACCGGCAGCGTGTGCACGCCCTCACGCAGGTCGGTTCCGGGGGTTTTGCCCGAATCGCCTGTGGCAGAACTGATGTCGATGATGTCGTCGGAGAGTTGGAATGCGGTGCCGACGATGTCGCCGAGCCGGGAGAGCCGCTCGACGTCGTCCAACGTTGCACCCGAGGTCATCGCGCCGAACCGACCGGCAGCCGCGATGAGCGAACCGGTCTTCTCCCACACCACCTTCAGGTAGTGATCGATCGGGTCGACGTCGCGGGCACCGATGGTCTCGCGCATCTGACCCGTCACCAGCTCGGCGAAGGTCTCGGCGATGATGCGCACCGGGTCGGGTCCCAGCGTCGACACCAGGCGCGACGCGCGGGCGAACAGGTAGTCGCCGGAGAGGATCGCGATGCTGTTGGACCACCGCGCGTTGGCGCTCTGCGCGCCGCGTCGCATCGGGGCCTCGTCCATCACGTCGTCGTGGTAGAGCGTCGCGAGGTGGATCATCTCGACGACCGTTGCGGCCGTGATCACCTCGCTTGCATCCGGACGCGGCCCGAACTGGGCGGCCAGGATCGCGAACATGGGACGAAAACGCTTGCCACCAGCCTTGGCCAGGTGGCTCGCGGCTTCGGTCATGACGTCGTCACCAGATGCCAGCTCAGACAGCAACAACTCTTCTACCTGGGCCAACGAGGTCCGCACGGTACCGGCGAACTCTTCGGAACCCAGATCCAGACCCGCGAAAGTCGACTTCACTCCGCCGAGCCTAGTCGGTGGGCGCGTGCGGCGAGCGTGCCGGGAGGCCACATACTGGTCGAGTGACGAGCCAGATCCCCGAGAGCGCCGACGTCCTCGTCGTCGGAGCGGGACCGGGCGGGTCTGCCGCCGCCGCCCACGCCGCCGCTGCCGGTCATGACGTCGTACTCCTCGACGCCGCCACCTTCCCCCGCGACAAGACATGTGGCGACGGCCTGACGCCGCGCGCGACCGCCGAACTCGTCTCGCTCGGATTCGCCGACCGCCTCGCCGCCAGTCCCCGCATCGACGGTCTCGAACTGCACGGCTGGGGCGCCACCCAGCGCGTGCCGTGGCCAGCGGGCCGCTTTCCGGCGTACGGCAGCGCCATCACCCGAATGGAACTCGACGACGAACTGCGCGCCCTCGCCGTCGCCCGCGGCGCCCGAATGTTCCAGGGCGCCAAGGCCGTCGACGTCGAGATGGCCGGCGAGCGCATCTCGACGGTCACCGTCGACGACGCCGACGGACCGCACACCATCCGCGTGCGCGAGGTCATCGTCGCCGACGGTGTGCGCTCGACTCTCGGCAAGAAACTCGGCCGAGAGTGGCACCGCGACACCGCATTTGGCGTCGCAGCACGCGCCTACGTCCCGTCGACACGCGCCGACGACAACTGGATGGGCTCGCACCTAGAGCTGCGCGCCCCCGACGGCGAGCTGCTGCCGGGCTACGGGTGGCTCTTCCCCCTCGGGGGCGCCGCGGGCGATACGGATCAAAACAGCACCGTGAGCGGCCTGCTGAACGTCGGCGTCGGCGCACTCGCGACGTCGAAACGCCCGGCGCACATGGCTTTACGACCCATCCTCGACCACTATGCGCGGATGGTCGGCGACGAGTGGCAGATCACCGGGAAGCCCGCTCGGCTCACGTCGGCGCTGCTGCCGATGGGCGGCGCGG
>NZ_LZMO01000070.1:0-10741 GCF_001665715.1 Gordonia sp. 852002-10350_SCH5691597 | reverse complement strand
CATGGTGCCGGCCGCAGCGTCGACGGCGAGCGATCGAGCGGTGAACACGCGTCCGGCAACACCTTTGGTCTGCACGGATTCGACTGCGCTGCCGAGTCTTTCGGCACAGGTGCGCAGCGAGTCTCCGATCGACAGTGACAGTCCTGGCCCGGGTCCGGCGTCGGCGGTCGCACACGGTTGACCGACGACAACGGTCACGCGGCTGGCGTGTGCACCGATGTCGGTGAACGCCGTGCAGACCAAAGGTGTTGCCGGACGCGTGTTCACCGCTCGATCGCTCGCCGTCGACGCTGCGGCCGGCACCATGTCTGCCGCGGCGCGCGACGAACTGATCGACCTCATCGATCCGCTCGTCCGCCACGACAGGGCGTCGTCGACACACCTCGCGCGCACACTCGAAGTACACCTGCGCAACGGCTGCAGCGCGACTCGCTCGGCGCAGGCATTGCACATCGGACGCCAGAGTCTTTACCAGCGCCTCGACCGTGTGCGCGAGGTGCTCGGCTTCGACCCGACAGATCCCGAGATGTATGCGTCGATCCTGTTGGCCTTCAGTGCTTTACGCGCCGACGGCGCCGGGGCTCTCGCGCCCGTATGACACAGGCGGACCTTCCTCCGAGTTCGGGTCTCGGCGGAAGGTCCGCGTGTGTGTGACAGCCGTGGCAGGTGTCGTCAGCCGTATGTGCGCTGCGACTCCTCGACGCTCTTTCTGGCCAGAATCACATACCCCACGAATGCGATTGCGAACCCGACGAACGCACCGATGTCACCCAACTCGGGAACCGCGCGGACCACGTACCCGACGAACTTCTCCTGATTGCAGAACAGCAGGATCGATCCGACCAATGCGATGACGAACGCGGCGAGTCCACCCCAGTTCGCGTAACGGGTGTCGTACAGCAGATCCAGCGACGGACGCTTCTTGCGCAGCAACCGATCGGCGAAGACCACACCGAGCCACGGACCGATCCAGTAGGCAACCAGGAGCAGGAACGCCTCGTACGACGCTGCGGCGTCGGCAAGTGCCCACCAGGCCACCAGGAATCCGACGATGCCGAACAGCACTGTGACAAGCGCGCGCTGCGTGTTCATCGGCAGCTTGAATCCCATGGTCACGAACGCCATGGAGCCGGAGTAGACGTTGATCGCGTTGGCCGCGACGGCGCCGACCGCGATGGCCAGCAGCGTGAGATCCGCGACGAGCGTCGGCAGGTTCGCGGTGAACGCGGCGGTCGGGTTGTCCGACGTCGCCGGACCGATCGTCACCGACGCCGCGCCCACGAGCATCAGCACGGTGCACGAGACGAACAGGCCGAGCGACGCGTAGAGGCCCGTGTGCACCCGCGACACGGTCGGCGGAAGGTAGCGGGTGTAGTCGGCGGCGTAGGGAGTCCAGCCTGCGGTGTACCCGAATGCGGCGCCGACGGTGAGCCAGAAGCCCGCCATCGAGAACCCGCCACCCGACGACGGAGGCGCGTCGAGGTGCGACTTGCTGAAGATGATCACCGCGGCGATCAAGAAGATCACAGCCAGGATCGGCGCGGCGATCCGCTCGAATCGCTGCACGAGGTTGTGTCCGAAAAACGCGAACGCGGTCTGCACGATGACGATGATGATCAGCCCCACGAGCGGGGTGAACCCGAACAACGACGACAACGCGAACGCCCCGCTGGCGCTGTTGGTCGCGAACCAGCCGACACCACACATGACCGCCATGAACGTCGCGGGCAGAATGTTGCCGCGATATCCGAAGGCCAGCCGACCGAGCACCATCTGCGGCACCCCGTGCAGGGGGCCGTCGGCCGACAACAGATAGTGGGCGATCGCGGCGAGTCCGTTGCCGAGCACCACCGCGACGACGGCCTGCCAGAACGACAGACCGAACACGGCCACTGCCAGCACACCGACGAAAATCGTGGCGAATTCGAGATTGGGGGCTGTCCACGTCCAGAAGAGACCGCGCGGCGACCCGTGGCGGGCCTCCACCGGAATCGGCTCGTTGCCACCTGGCTCGACGGCGAGGACCTTGCTGCCGTAGTTCAACTGCGTGACGGCGGCATCGTCGTCGGTGGGTGCGTCAGTACTCATGGCCGCTACTGTGCTGCGTCGGCTCGGGAGCGGCAACCGACGGATTGTCCGTTGCACTCACTCGCGGATACGACATTTCGACGGTCGAGCGTGATCGACGCGACTGCGCGACGCCGTTGCTCACTCAGTCAACGCAGGGAATGGCCGAACCATTGCTCACGGCGCCGCCGGAGTCGGGCGCGGGACCGTCGAGCGATGCCGTCGTCTCGGCGTCGGCCTGATCGCTCGTCGACGTCGCACCCGACGCCGCGTCGGTCGATCCAGAAGACGACGATCCGGAAGACGGTGACGTCGCCGAGGCCCTCGAGGTGTTCGACGGTGCCTGCATCCCGAAGGCCGTCTGGATCTGGGTGCGCACCTTTGCGGTGTCGATGATGTTGACGTCCTGGCCGTCGACGGTGTCGTATCGCTCGACGGGAAGCGTGCGGAAACTGACGCGCTGATCGCCGGGTGCGAGCATCTGCTGCCCCCAAGACGTGAGGTCCCATCCGTCGGAGAGAACCACGTCGTTGTTCAGTGCGCTGCTGAGTCTGTTCAGTTTCCCGGGATCGGTCAACATTCCGGTGCTCTGTACCTGGTGTAACACCGAGAGCAGGAAAGCCTGCTGTCGGTGGGTGCGGTCGAGGTCGCCGTTGTCGAGTCCGTGGCGTTGCCGGACGAAGGCCAACGACTGCGCCGCGTTGAGATGTTGGCGACCGGAGGGGAACCGAGCGCCCGAATACGAGTCACGGACAGAGTGATTCAGACAGACGTCGATGCCGCCGAGCGCCTTGGCGATGTCGTAGAAGCCGACGAGGCTCACCTCGGCGAACCGATCGATCGGTACGCCGGTGAGCTGACGCACCGTGTGGATGGTCTCGGAACGACCGGCTTCGCGCCCACGTGACTCGAGAGTGGCCTGATCGGTGATGCCCTGTGCTGTCAGTTCGTCCTCGACCATCGCCTTCTTGCGGCCGTACGCCTCTTTGATCTTGGCCTGGCTCACGTCGAGACCGTCGACGTCGACGAGGTCGTCGCGCGGAATCGAGAAGGCGACGATGTTCTTCCTGTCCGCGGGGATGTGCACGAGGATCAGCGTGTTGGTGTTGTAGCCACCCTCGTCACCATCTCCGGCATGGAGTTGCTTGAGGATGTCGGGTGACAGATTGTTGCCGTCGCGGTCCTTGCGGGTGTCGAGACCCATCAGGAGGATGTTCTCGGCCCCGCCGCTCGACGCTGGTCCGCCGGCCAATGCCGCCGACCTACCGAACCCTCCGGCGACGTGTGTGACTGTGCCCCACGCGAGCCCTACGACCCCGAGGATCGCGACCGAACACATCGCGACCGCGATCCGCCCGATTCGCACCACCGACGACCGGCGCTGGGGTTCGGCCGCTGGGCGTCGACGCGTCGAGCGGGGGCGCGACGAGCGGGGGCGCGACGAGGCGTGAGCTTCATCGCCTGCGGCGGACCTGCGCGCGCCACGAGCAGAGGTGACCTGCGGAATGGGCTGGGTGAGATCGTCGACCGGCTCCCACCGCGATCGCGGTTCCGGTCGGAGTGGAGCTCGCTGCGGCACAGGTGGCCTCATAGGGGTACGTGACCGCCGTGCAGCGACTTCGCCCGCGGTCAGGCGTCGACCGTCGGAGCCGCGAAAACCTCGGTCACCGGAGGGTGCGCGGCGCGCGCGATAGCGCGACGTGTCCTCCTGCTCCACCGCTTTCGCCCTCTCTCGACAGTTGACTGCCACACCCGTGATCGGCATCACAAGCCGACACGACGGTCTTCGGCGGACTCCCCCACCTCGACTGGATCACGGTAGTGACATCGTCTGTGAGAGCCCTGAGTACTCGACGTTCCGGACGGATCGGACATGAAACACCGCTGGTGAGAACGCCTTTTGCCGCTCACAGCTACCTGGCAGCGCAGCCTCAGCCGCACCTCAGCACATCGGCCGCACCATCGTGTTCGTGAACCTGGATTCCCTCTCGGCAGTCTCTCCCGCAACTGCCTACCCAGCCGCCGACGTCGGCGCACCACAGGCAACAGACGATCCCGACACCGGCACCGTCGACAATCGTCTTCCCCGCGCGACGACCCGTGATCGAGTGGCCTTCGCAGCACTCCTCGTCGGCACCGCGGTGCTCTACGTCTGGAACATCACCATCAACGGAAGCGCCAACCCGTTCTACGCCGGCGCGGCGTGGGCGGGTTCCCGCAACTGGGAGGCGGTCCTTTTCGGATCAGTCGATCCGTCGAACTTCATCACCGTCGACAAACCCCCGGTGTCTCAATGGATCATGGGAGTCTCCGGCCAGATCTTCGGGTATTCGTCAGCGAGCATGCTGATCCCCGAGGCGATCATGGGAGTCGCGTCGGTCGCTCTGCTCTACGCCACGGTGACCCGTATCTCCGGCAGGACCGCGGGACTCATCGCGGGCGCTGCTCTCGCACTGACTCCGGTGGCGGCCATGATGTTTCGGTTCAACAACCCCGACGCCGCGATGGTCCTGCTGATGACCGCGGCCGCCTACTGCACGGTGCGGGCGACGTCTCGGGCGTCGGTGCGCTGGCTCGTATTGGCCGGTGTTGCACTGGGTTTCGCGTTCCTCGCGAAGATGCTCGAAGGATTGATGGTGTTGCCCGCGCTGGGCGTCGTCTATCTGTTGGCCGCGCCGACGACGCTCGGTCGGCGCGTCTGGCATCTTGCCGTCGCAGCGCTCGCACTCGTCGTGGCATCAGGATGGTATGTGGTGCTCACGCTTCTATGGCCCGCATCGTCGCGTCCGTACCTCGCCGGCTCGACGGACAACAACTTCATGAATCTGGTCCTCGGCTACAACGGACTCGACCGCATCCAGGGCCGCAGTCACGCGGGCGGTCCCTCCGAGACCGCTATGGATGAATTCATGCGCCAGAATCCCTCTCTGGCACGCGGTTTCGGCGGTGGCATGTTCGGGAGCACCCCCGGCTTGGGTCGACTCTTCGCCGGAGAGTTCGGAGCGGAGATCTCGTTCCTGCTGCCATCGGCGCTCATCGCGCTCGTGGTGGTACTCGCGCTGCGCGGGCACGCACCACGCACCGACCTCGTGCGCGCGGGCGCACTGCTGTTCGGACTCTGGTTACTGCTCGACGGAATCGTGTTGTCCTACATGAGCGGAACGGTCCATCCCTACTACTCACTTGCGATCGCACCTCCCATCGCGGGACTGGTCGGGATCGGAGTCGTCGAGGCGTGGCGCGCCCGCGAGTCGACGACGGTGTGGCGCGCGATCACCGCGCGCGTGGGGTTGGCAGCGATGATCGTCGCGGGTGGTGTCTGGGCGTTCGTTCTGCTCGACCGCGAATCGTCGTGGCTCCCCTGGTTGCGTTGGGCGGTACTGCTTGTCGCTGTCGCGGCAGCGGTACTCGCAGCTGTGCCGACACGTGCGCGTCGACCCGTCGCCCTCATCGCCGCTGGATGCGGTGTGCTGGCCGTGCTCTCGGCTCCGGCGGCGTTCGCGATCAACGGCGACGCCGTGGCACACACCGGCGGCGGGCCGTCGGTCCTGCCCGGCCACAACACTTCTGGCCACGACACGTCTGGACACAGCAGCACGGGCGGCGGGGGCATGGGCACCGCGGCGGATTCGCCGCAGCTCGACCACCTGCTGCAATCGAGCTCCGCACGCTGGGCGGCGGCCACCAACAGGACGTCGAGCGCAGCGTCTCTCGAACTCGACGCTCGCGTCCCGGTCATGGGTATCGGCGGATTCTCCAACGATCCGACACCGACGCTCGCTCAGTTCCAGAAGTACGTGGCCGACAAGGAGATCGGCTACTACGTGGTCGCCACCCCACGCGATTCAGAGCCCGAAACACATAGCGCGTCGGCCGCATTCGACGGGTTCGGGGGCGGACAACGCGCGAGCGGACGAGGCAGCTCGGTGACCGCACCCATCGGGCAGTGGGTCACAAGCCATTACGCCGCCCGCACCGTCGGCAGCTACACGGTCTATGACCTGAGCGCGCCGCCGGGCACAGGCACGACATCGGCGTCGACGGAAACCACCGCTACACAACAGAACTCCGGCACGTCGGGGCCGGAAACACATTCGACGACACGTCGTCGTACCCATCACCTGGCACGAAGCTGAGGAGAACACCGGTGTTTTGTCAGCAAATTCAGAATTCGGCAGTGGCAGTGTTCTCAGTAGCGGACGGCAGTGTGGTCTCGTGAACAGCAATACGCCCGACGAGTCCGACACCTCACCGATCGAAGGTTCTCACCCGGATCAGGGACACAACGAATCCAACCCAGGCCCAGCACCCGACCCGGGGACACCGCGGCAGGGCGCACCGTACGAAAACCCTTACACAGAGCCATATCCCACCGCGGCCTATCCCAGTGAGCCTAATCCCACTCCCGGGCAGTTCGCTGGCGCATACCCTGGCGCTCCGACGCCCCCTGCCCCTGCCCAGCGATCCCGTGGCATCGCGAAACCGGTCGTCGCGACGGCGGTGCTGGCCGGATTGGTCGGTGGACTCGTCGGCGTCGGAGGGTATGCGCTTCTCGATCACGGCTCGTCGTCGAGCGCGCCAGTGATCGCATCGGCACCGGCCGCCGCGACCAATGCCGCTGACGCGCAACCCGGTTCGGTCACCTACGCCGCTCAGGTGGCGTCGAAGTCGACGGCCGACATCAAGGTCGCAACCAGCCAGGGCACGGCCGTCGGTAGCGGCATCATCCTCTCGCCGGACGGCTACGTCCTCACCAACAATCACGTGGTGTCGGGCGTCGGCAGCGGCGCCAAGATCCAGGTGACCACCCCGGACGGAAAGACCTATCCCGCAAGCGTGAAGGGCACTTCTCCCTCGTACGACATCGCGGTCATCAAGCTCGACGGCGCGTCGGGGCTGACCCCCGCGAGTATCGGCGATTCCGGGTCGCTTCAGGTCGGCCAGCAGGTGGTGGCCGTCGGTAGTCCCGAAAACCTTTCCAACACTGTGACATCCGGAATCGTGAGCGCACTGTCTCGGACCGTGACCGCGGGTGACGAGCAGGGCAACTCTGTCACCGTCTACAACGGGCTACAAACCGACACTCCGATCAATCCGGGCAATTCCGGTGGGCCACTGGTGAATTTGCAGGGACAGGTCATCGCCGTGAACTCGGCCGTCGACACCGGACAGAGCAGCAGTGGCGGCCCGCAGGCATTCGGCCTCGGCTTCGCCATTCCGATCAACACGGCAAAGCGCATCGCGAATGAACTGATGCAAGACGGTCACGCCACCAAACCCGTTCTGGGCGTGTCAGGTTCGCTCGCGTCGAGCGCGGATGCGGTCAACGGAGCCAAGGTCACATCCGTGCAGTCGGGCGGTCCGGCAGCGGACGCCGGCATCAAGAACGGCGATGTGATCACCAAGATCGGCAACGCGACCATCAGCAACTACGCCGACCTCATGGCGCAGATCCTCACGCACTCCCCTGGCGAAACCGTGCCCGTGACCGTCAGTTCCGGCGGACAGACCAAGACCGTCCAGGTGACACTGGGCAGCACCGTCGACAAGGCACAGACGACGATCCCCCAGCAGCAGGGCGGCGGCTCTGACGGCAGCGGCCCAGGCGACGGCTCTGGGGGCGGCTCGGGACAGCGTCTTCCCTTCGGCTTCGGACTGCCCTGACACCCATGGCAGCAGAGGCAGGCATCACGCCCCGGCCCGCCGCGCCATCGTCATCGCGTTGTCGACGGCGGCGCCGCCGGTGTCGTTGTTGAAGTAGACGAAGACGTCTTCGGACGACGTGAACGCCGCGTGTAGCCGCTCGAGCCACCCGTCGATGGCGCGGGTGCCGTACGACGGCGAAGGCGAGGCGAGGCCGGAATGCATTCGGAGGTAACCGAAGTCGGCCGTCCGCCACAACGGAGTGAGCGACCTGCTGCCCCGGTCGGCCCAGCACAGTGCGGCGTTGTGGTTTTCCAGTACCGCACGGACGTCGTCGACCCACCACGAGTCGTTGCGCGGTTCGACGACGACCCGCACCGTCTTCCCGAACTCAGCCAGAACGGCGTCGAGCGCTTCCGGATCTACCGTCAGGTTCGGGGGAAGTTGCACCAGAACAGGCCCGAGATGCGCACCGAGCGCGTCCGCACGACGCAGGAAGCGCGCCACCGATTCTGCAGGCTCCCTCAGTCGTCGCACGTGGGTGAGATACCGACTCATCTTGACTGATACCAGAAACCCCTGGGGCAGCACTTCATTCCACCCCTCAAACGTCGACCGTTCGGGGAGCCGGTAGAAGGTGTTGTTGACCTCGACCGTCGAGAACTTCTGCGCGTAGTACTCCAGCCAGCGGCGTTGCGGCAGTTCGGTCGGATAGAAGTGGCCGCGCCAGTCCTTGTACTGCCAACCGGAGGTACCGACGTGAAAGGTCATGGTGCGTCGACTCTGTCAGACGTAGCGGCGTGCGATGTCGACCACCTGGCCCCGGTATCCCCCGCCGAACACGACGGCATGCATGAGCACCATTGACAGGTAGTGGAGCGGCACGCGTTCACGCCAGCCGTAGGCCAGTGGGTACTGGTGTTGGTAGCCGTCGAGGATGTCGTCGAGGTGCGGAGTACCGAACAGCGCGAGGGCCGCGAGGTCGGTCTCCCGATGCCCCACGTGCGCCGACGGATCGATGAGCACACACCCCTCCGGTGACCACATCACATTTCCCGCCCACAGATCGCCGTGCAGTCGCGCCGGAGCGTCGTCGGTGTCGAAGTTCCCTTCGCGCAGCCGCTCACAGAGCTGTTCGACGACGCGTGCGTCGTTGCCGCGCAGGCCGCTCTCGGGCAGCAGTGGCATGAGCTTCTCGTCCGCATACATCGCACCCCAGGAGTCGTGGCCGACCAGCGAGAGGTCGAGGAGGTGTTCGTTGGGGCCCTGATATCCCGCGCCGTCCCAGCCCGGTGGCCCCTCGCCCCAGCGAGCAGACTCTTCGAGCGTGTGCGTGATGGCGAGTCGGCGGCCGAACTCCGTTGCGGCATCGGCGTCCGGTGACGTCGAATTGACGCGGGTCTCCGTCAGTGTGGCGTCGTCGGTGGACACCACGCCGACGACCAACGCGCCGCCAGAGTCCATAGCTTCTGCGAGCCACCGCAACCCAGCCACCTCCCAGCGAGCCGGGCGTCCGGAGGTGTGCTTGGTGAACGTTGAGGGCATGACTCCTTGATACCCGCGCCGCGAGGTGACCGCCCACGGCGCGACAGAACTCAGTCGCGGTATCTGGCGAGATACACCAGGTCATATGGACCGGTGTCGCGTCTGCGGATCTCCCGGTAACCCATGCGCTGATACAGCCGTATGTTGGCGACGCTCCGCTCCCCGGTGAACAGTTCGACGCGCGTGACATTTTCAGGGATCACCGAGTCGACGGCCGCGAGCAGACGTGTCCCCATCCCGCGTCCCTGCATATCGGGAGCGACAACGAGTCGCATCACCTCGGCCACATCACGGTCGACGCGGATTCGCATCGCCGCGACCAGCCTGCCCCCGACTCGAATCCCCCATGCACGCACCGCGGAACCCGACAGTTCGGTGAGTAGGTCGAGTAGCGTCTGCGTCAGTGCGGGCAGCGAGACGTCGTCGTGTAGTTGCGCCTCGGTCACGTACGCCGCTCGCTGCAATGTCAGGAGTTCACCTGCGTCGCCGGTCGTCAACTCGACGATGTCGGCATCATTCATCGACATCGCGCCGTCGTCACTCTCGCCGTCACGAGGGTTCACGCATGATACCCAGATGCCGAACCGAACCCGACAGTCCCGGAAGCTCTTTCACCGGAGTCCAGGTGTTGAGGCCGTCGGTGCTGTCGGAGTAGAGGTACTTGCCCGCCTTGTAGGCATCGAGGTAGATCCGCCACGCGTTGCCTGGCAATTGAATCACCGCGGGCCCCTCGACGAACGCACCCCAGTTGCCCGGCGCGATGAACCGGTACGGACCGTACAACGACGACGACACCGCGTGCTGCACAACCTTCTTCGTCTCGTTCTTGGTGAACGCGTGATACGTCGAACCGACCTTCACGACGGTGGTGTCGATGTGGTCTGCGCCGAGTCCGGCCAGCGGAATCGGCGGGCCCCACGCACGCAGGGACGAGTCGAGCGCTGTCATGATGTACGGCACGAAGCCTCCGCCCGTCGACATCGAGAAGATGACGTTGACACGCCCGCCCTCGACAAACCAGTCGGGCGCCCATGCCTTGGTGGTGAACGGGGAGAGCGACGGGCCGTCGGACGAGCCGGCAGAACCGGACGAGCCCGGCCCACTCGACGATCCGAGCCCCTTGCCGTCACCGGTGCCGGGCAGAAACGCGCAGCAGAGCGGCACCGGTACATTGCGCACGAAACTCCAGTGCACCCGGTCGCGGCTGCGCGCGAACCCGATGTTCGCGCCGTCGACCGTTGTATAGGTGACGTAGTAGAAGCCGTCGGTGTGGCGGAAGATGCTGGGATCGCGCACGCGGCCGCTCGGCGGCCGGTACGCAGGCTTGGCCACGGGCTCGAAGGCGCTGCCGTCGGCGGATTGGTACACATCCATGTACGTGTCGCTGGTGTTGCTGAAGGCCACCACCGGAGCTTGTCAAGATGTTTGTGTAAGAACGTGACTCCTGATTTTTGTGTGCTTGCTGTTGCGGTCTAGGTGAGGTGGG
>NZ_LZMO01000069.1:0-54116 GCF_001665715.1 Gordonia sp. 852002-10350_SCH5691597 | reverse complement strand
TGTCACCTACTCGTGCACCAGCCCCGTTCAAGATCACGTCATCGAGCTATTCCAACGAACTGTGAATGCGTTGCCTGCCGGAACGGCCGCCGATTCCTCCCGCTTCGGCGGGTGGGGCACCACCGTCCCCTGCGACGACAATGCCACGTCAAAAGACGCACCCGTGAACTACAGTGACTCCCGCGACCTCAAACTCCCGCCTGGATCTGACTACAGCGCGGCCGTCGCCCGCGTCGGGGACATCTGGACCTCTTGGGGTTGGAAAGTTATTGAGCGAGAAGACTTTACGAAGCCCAACCGGTTCGCCGAGGCACCCGATGCCTTCAAGTTGCAGATCGAGCTCAACAACGCCAACTACCCGCCAATCGTCACGGCTAGTTCGCCCTGCTTCAGCGGAAGACTTGTCGATTGGAATGTGCCCATGCCGGCCGTCATCGCGCACAAGAATCGGTAAGACGAAACAGTGTGGTGCGATGCGCTTTTCGGCGTCATACGAACCGAGGACTCACAACGGCACCCAACTCGGCCACCACGGCGGCGCGCCATGTGGGCACAGGTCGTACAGCACCCCCGCCTTGTCGTGCTGCCAAGCAACCACCGACCAAATCACAAGCAGCGCAAGGCCTGCCGACACGATCGGTGCTAGCGCCGCCACCCAGAAACTCGCTCGTGTAGCCAGAAGTGCGTAGCTCGACCAGCAGAGAACCAAGGCCGCCAGGCCCGTCAGTGGGGCGTAGACAACAATTCCAGCGGCGCGACTCGGATCCCAGTCGCTAACGCTGCAGGCCGCCCACACCGCAGGAAGCAACCAAAACACGGCAACTCCCGCGCCGACAGCCAGGAGTGGAACCCAAAGGACGCCAAAGCGGCGCAACGTGATCATGCGCCCGGCCGTGACCAAAGCAGTTCGGCCGACCTACTCCGCCCTCGTCACCAACGACAGCAGGACGCCGGTCATGGTGTCGACGGACAGCACGTGCTCGCCCTCGCGCCCGACGTACTCGAGCGAGAGTCCGTTGATCAGCGCCAGAACGAGCACGGCGGCGTCGAGCGCAGGCACCCGCAGTCGCAGGTGTCGAGCAGCCACGACCTCTTCGATGTTCGCCGCGAGCGACTCGGCGAGCTGTGCCCGCGCGGCGGTGTAGTCCTCGAGCAACTGCGGGTCGCGATCGACCTCCGACCGGAACTCCGCGAACACCACATTGGTCCGGTACGTGTCGCGGATCTGTTTGAGGATCATCAGCGCCAGGAAGCGCATGTCCGTCTCGGGGTCGGCGCTCTCCGACGTCGGCACCAGCGCGGGTGCCGTGAAGCCCGTGGCCCGCTCGGTGAACACAGACGACGTCAGGTCCATGAACAACGCGCCCTTGCTGGCGAAGTTCGAGTACACCGCGCCCTTGGAGTAGCCCGCACGCCCCGCGATCATCTCCAGCGACGCGTTGGCGTATCCCCGCTCAAGGAAGACCTCGCGCGCAGCGGCCCTGATGTCGGCTTGGACGTTCGCGCGGCTGGGCCGCCGTTTGGGTTGGTGCTCGGCGTCGGCTCCGGCGGTTGTGGAAGTGGAGCTTGACGATTCCGCAGTCATCGGGACATTATCAATCACGGCTGCCAGTACCAGCGGTATCGAGAAGTGGAGATTCACTCGAGTACGTCGGGGGCGTCGACGAGCTACCCAACGGGCACGTCGACGTCACGAGACCTCTTCTCGATACCGCGTCTGGGCACCCTCGTCGTCGGAGTGATAGTTGCTGCGCCGCTGCACGATGAATCCGGCCGCGACGATGATCACCGCCGAGATCGCGGAGAAGATGATCGCCTGCCTCTGGTCGTTGTCGAAGACCATCAGGATCAGCACGGCCAGAATGAACAGCATCACCACACCGGTGAGGTACGGGAACAGCCACATCCGCACCGGCGGCCGGTGACCCTCCGCGCGCAGCACGCGGCCAAGCCGCCACTGGCTCGCCGCGATCGTCAGGTAAACGAACAGGGCGATCGCACCGCTCGTAGCGAGCAACCACGCAAAGATCTTGTCCGGCAACACATAATTGCCGACCACCGCCAAGAATCCGACGACCATCGACATCAACACCGCAACCCACGGCACTCCCTTCGGCGTCAGGCTGCGCACCACCTGCGGGGCGTCGTGCCTGGTTCCCAGGGAGAACATCATGCGCGACGCCGTGTACAGCGCCGAGTTCAAACACGACGCAACGGCCGTCAGGATGACGATGTCCATGATGATCTTCGACCCCGGAATCCCGATGGCCTGCAACACCGACTGATACGAACCGTTCTCGAGTTTGTTGTAGGGCATCAGCGCAACGACGACGAAGATCGACCCGATGTAGAACAGCGAGATCCGCCAGATCACCGAGTTGACCGCCTTGGTGATGCCGCGCTCGGGATTCGGCGATTCCGCGGCGGCGATAGTCACGATCTCGGTGCCCATGAACGAGAACATCGTGATGAGCATGCCCGCGATCACCGCGCCGAATCCGTTGGGCATGAACCCATCCGGCTTCCACAGGTGACTGACACCGCTGACTTCTGAGCTCGGAATCCACCCGAAGATCGCCGCGACGCCAACGAGAATGAACGCCACGATCGCGACGACCTTGATCAACGCGAACCAGAACTCGAACTCACCGTAATTGCCGACACTCGCGAGGTTGGTGATGGTCAGCAGCAGTGTCACGGCAAGCGCCCAGATCCACTGTTGACCACCGACGAGGTCGGTCAGGATCGCGGCTGCGGCCGTCGCCTCGACCGGTATGACGAGCACCCAGAACCACCAGTAGAGCCAGCCGACGGAGAAACCCGCCCACCGGCCGAGCGCGCGGTCGGCGTACACCGAGAACGATCCGGTGTCGGGGTTCGCGGTTGCCATCTCACCGAGCATCCGCATCACCAGCACCACCAGGGTGCCGGCCAACGCGTAGGAGATCAGCACGGCCGGACCGGCCTTCTCGATGGCGTTCGCCGAACCGACGAACAGGCCCGCGCCGATGACGCCGGCGATCGAGATCATGGTGATGTGCCGCGGCTTCAGATTCGACCCCAGCGAGGTGGGCGCTTCCTCGGTGGAGCTGTGTGACTCGGTGGTTGCCATCGTTGTACGACGTCCCTTCAAAAACGGTATTGACCCGATGTGGTGCGGGTGCTGCTTGTGGCGGTACGGCCCGATGTGTGCGGGCATGTCAGTTACCGACGCTTAACCCTACGGAAGGCCCCGCGACTCCACTGGAAAATGCGGCAACGTCGCGAATGTCCGAATCATCGCAGTACGCCCCATGTTTCGAACGCGGCGAGAGCAGCGTCGCCGGTGTTCCACAGCGCGTTGATATCGCCGACGGCGGCGTCGTGAGTCCGACGATCCTGCAGCGCCAACCCGTTGCCGAATGTCAGCACGTTGTATCCGACGTCGGCCGCGCGCAGCATCGGGCCCGTCGCCTTGCCGGCGCCGACGAGCCGGTCGAGTCCCTCCCCGAAGAAGTAGAAGCGGAACGTCGGCCCGAGGTCGACGTGATAGGCACGATTGGTCTCACGGACGATCGAATCACCATGTGCGGCAATGGCATCGACCAGTCTGAAGTAGTCCGACGCATCGTCGGCCGTCGTGCGCGCATCCGCGGTGGCATACGCGAGGTCGACGGTGATGTGCGCGTTGTATCCGCTGAGCGCGGCGCGTTCACCGGAGACGCTGCAGGTGCCCGTCAACTCGAAGTACCGCTGCCAGTGTGTCGGCACCGAGCCTCCGGAGAACTCGGCGTGCGTTGCGTCGAGAAAACGGTTGAGCAGTCGCAGACTGATCACGGGCGCCCAGCGCGGGTTATGGAACGTCGACGGCTGCCGCTGGAGCGGCATCACCGCGTCGCGCTCGACCGCCGCCAATCCGAGGGCGAACAACCCCCTCCGGTCACGGTGCGCGGTCAGAATGTCGGTGATCTGCCACAGCCGACCCACCTGACGTTCCAGGACCGGAAGTGCCGTACCTGGCGACGCGTCGGCAGTGTCCGACAGTTCGACGATCCGCCGCACCTCGTTCGCCGACAGCGGGCTGCCGCACGCCCGTGAAACATCAGCGACCGTCGGCGCCGCGGCTGCCACACCCGCTCCGGTCATCCCACCACCGGCCACCGCCAGCGCGACGAGCATTCTGACCAGCGCAAATCTGGGTGCGATCATCATCTGATGCTAGGCGCGGCGTCGCTCGACGGCAGCGCTCGTGACAAACCTGCAAGCCAGCGGCGGTTCTGTGCTCGGAGCACAACAGCTCGCCGAAAGTCTGGTGCGCGGGGCCGTTCTCGGTCACACGAACAGCTATTAGTGTTCTGGCTCACATCCACCTAGTAGAGGACCAATTCATCGTGAGCGCACCGTCGTATTTTCCCTGGGAGCTGGCCCATCGTGCAGCCGCACCATGCGTCCGCGACGACCACACCGAACTCGACTACGCGAGCTTTGCCGCCAGAGTCGACGCCGCAGCCGAGCAGTTCGACGCTCTAGGAGTACGACGCGGCGCCGTCGTCGCGACGTTCCTGCCCAATCGCGTCGAACTCCTCATCGCGATCGCAGCCGCCTGGCGCCTCGGTGCCATCGCGACACCGGTCAATCCAGCCTTCACCGCGAGTGAGGCGGAGTATCAGCTCGACGACTCGGGCGCCCGCCTGGTCCTCGTCGACGACGACGCGCTGCCCGCCACGTCGGACCGCAGCATCCTCCACGTCGACGATCTCGCCACCGCCGCTTCGTCGTGGACACCTCCGGAGCCTCCGCAGATGTCCGACGACGCGCTGCTCATCTACACGTCGGGATCGACCGGCCGCCCCAAGGGTGTGCGTCTGGCCCACGACAATCTGCATTACATGGCGTCGGCGATGAAAGAGCTTATGTCGCTGACACCCGCCGATCACGCGCTGCTGGTGCTGCCTCTCTTTCACGTCAACGCCATCTGCGTCAGCTTCCTCGCGCCGGTCCTCGCCGGCGGCCAACTCACCATCACCGGGAAGTTCTCGCCGTCGCGCTTCTTCACCGACCTGCACACACTGTCGCCGACGTACTTCTCGGCAGTCCCGACCATCTACGCGCTGCTCGTCTCCCATCCCGACGTCAGCGCAGAAGCCTTCGAATCGTTGCGCTTCGCGATCTGCGGCGCCGCCCCGATCTCGAAGGAACTGCTCGATCACGTCGAGTCGACATTCGGCGTACCGATCCTGCAGGGCTACGGACTCACCGAGGGAACCTGCGCGTCGGCGTGCAATCCCCTTGACGGACAACGGAAGTCCGGAACCGTCGGACCGGCGCTGCCCGGCCAGACCATCCGTATCGTCGCTCCCGACGGCAACGACGTACCGACCGGCGAACCCGGCGAGGTGCTCGTCTCGGGCCCCAACGTCATGCGCGGCTACCTCAACCGTCCCGACGCCACGGCGAGCACCGTCGTCGATGGCTGGCTACACACCGGCGACGTCGGAACCCTCGACGCCGACGGGTATCTCACCCTGGTCGACCGCATCAAGGACATGATCATCCGCGGTGGAGAGAACCTCTACCCCAAGGAGATCGAGAACGCACTCGCCACGCATCCATCGGTTCTGGAGTGCGCGGTGGTCGGAGCCCCCGACCCCATCTACGGCGAGGTACCGGTCGCATTCGTGGTCGCCTACCCGGACCAGCCGGTCGGCGAAGCCGAACTGACCGACCACGTCGCCTCGATCCTCACAAAGGCCAAGCGGCCCAACGAGATCAACGTCGTCGAGCAGCTGCCCCGCAACCCGGTCGGCAAGATCGACAAACCAGGACTACGACGCCAAGTCCGCGAACCCCAACCAACGTAGAACCAACCCGGCAACGTAAGACCAACCCGCACAACACAGTCCAAGCGCCCGACCACGTCGTCGGTCGGTGGCGCCTGCCCGAGAACCTTCAGATAAGGAGAACACCATGGGTCTCGTACAACCCGACTTCCCACCGGTCGACCCGGAAACCTTCCTCGACAAGCCATTCTTCGACCGAATGCGCGTGCTCAGCACGCACTGGGCCGAGTACGGCTTCGGTACACCCAAGATGCTCCAGGTCATCTACCTGGTGAAGATCCTGGTGCTCTACCTGGGTATCGGTCTGAGCATCGCGACCTTCACCTCCGGTCTCAACGTGCTGCACGTGTCGCAGTGGTGGAACGAGCCGATCATCTACCAGAAGGCCATCCTCTGGACGTTGCTGGTCGAGATGCTCGGCCTAGGCGGCTCCTGGGGCCCGCTCGCCGGCCACTTCAAGCCGATGACCGGCGGGTTGCTCTTCTGGCTGCGCCCGCAGACGATCCGGCTCCCACCGTGGCCCGGCAAGGTGCCGTTGACCAAGGGTGATTCGCGCACCGTGTTCGACGTCGCGATCTACGCACTGCTTCTGATCACTACCGTTGTCGCACTGGTGCTTCCGGGTGTGCAGTCGAGCTGGCTCAACGCTGAGGCACCCACCTCGCACGGCCTCGTCAATCCGGTCCTGATCTACCCCGCGATCGCATTGCTGGTCATCATCGGTCTGCGCGACAAGGTCATCTTCATCGCGGCGCGTGGCGAGCAGTACCTGCCTGCCCTGATCTTCTTCGGCATCCTGCCCTTCGTCGACATGATCCTTGCGCTGAAGCTGCTGATCGTGTCGGTGTGGGTCGGTGCAGGTGTTTCCAAACTGGGACACCACTTCTCGATGGTCATCCCGCCGATGATGTCGAACACGCCGTGGCTGACGATCAAGGCCCTCAAGCGCGCGAACTACCGTAACTTCCCCAACGACCTTCGGCCGTCGAAGGTCGCAGGCGGTATCGGCCACGTGCTTGGCACCATCGTCGAGATCGCGACGCCGTTGGTCCTGCTGTTCTCCACCAACAAGTGGCTCACACTCGCCGCGGTCGTGTTGATGGTGGGCTTCCACCTGTTCATCTTCTCGACGTTCCCCCTCGCGGTGCCGCTCGAATGGAACCTCCTGTTCGCCTACGCAGCGATCTTCCTCTTCTGGGGCCACCCGGCATGGGACGGCTACGCACTCACCGATACGACGATGCCCTGGGCGATGGTCCTCATCGCCATCGCGCTGTGCTTCTTCCCGGTGCTCGGCAACCTGCGCCCGGATCTGGTGTCGTTCCTCCCGTCGATGCGGCAGTACGCAGGCAACTGGGCGTCGGCCACCTGGGCATTCGCACCCGGCGCCGATGAGAAGCTGGAACAGCACATTGTCCGGTCCTCGCCCAACACCCGCACGCAGCTGATGGCGACGTACCCGCCCGAGGTCGCCGACGTCGTGATGCATCAGATGCTCGCATGGCGGTCGATGCACAGCCAGGGCCGAGCGCTGTACTCGCTGATGAGCCGCCACCTCGGCGACGACATCAACACCTACACCCTGCGCGAGGCGGAGTTCGCATGTAACTCGTTGGTGGCCTTCAACTTCGGCGACGGACACCTGCACGATGCCAAGATGATCGCCGCACTGCAGCGACGCTGCAACTTCGCTCCGGGCGAGTTCCTCGTCGTGTGGATCGAGTCGCAGCCGATCCACAAGGGCACACAGCAGTACCAGGTGATCGATGCCGCACTCGGTGTGATCGAACGGGGTTCCTACCGCGTCACCGATGCCATCGCCGAGCAGCCGTGGCTGCCCAACGGGCCGATCCCCATCAACGTCGAATGGACGCTCGACGTTGACGCGGACCGTGCGTTGACTGATCCTGAGGTGATGACCGAACCCAAGATGCGCGGCGCCGATGCGCCGGAACAGGTGTAGCCGGTGACCTCAGCGGTCATAGTCGGCGGCGGGCCCAACGGGCTCGCCGCCGCCCTGCACCTTGCTCGTAACGACGTCGAGGTCACCGTGCTCGAAGCCGCCGACACCGTCGGCGGCGGCGCGCGGTCGGTAGAACTGACGCTCGCCGGCGTCATCCACGACCACTGCTCGGCGTTTCATCCGCTCGCCGTCGGATCGCCGTTCTGGCGAGACGTCGGACTCGAGCAGTACGGACTCGTGTGGCGGTGGCCCGAGATCGATTGCGCCCACCCGCTGGACTCCGGCGAGGCAGGTCTGCTCTACCAATCCATCGACGAGACCGCGGCGGCGCTCGGCGAGGATGGTCGACGCTGGCGACTGTTCTTCGGTGATGTGGCAAGCGGATTCGACGATCTGTCCGCCGATCTCCTCCGTCCGATCATCAATATCCCTCGACATCCCGTGCGGCTGGCCGCATTCGGGCCGCGGGCGCTGCTTCCGGCGTCGGCGGTCGCACGCGTGTTCCGCACACCGCGGGCGCGGGGACTGTTCGGAGGTATCGCTGCGCACGCGTTCAATCGCCTCGACCGTCCGATGACCGCGTCGCTCGGCATGATGATCGCCGCGAGCGGCCACCGCTACGGATGGCCTGTGGCAGAGGGGGGTTCGGGGGCGATCATCGACGCCGCGGTGTCGGCGCTGCGCTCGTACGGCGTCAAGATCGAGACCGGTGTCCGGGTCAGCGCCCGCGCCGACATCCCTGACGCCGATCTCGTCCTCCTCGACCTCTCACCCGAGCAGGCCCTCGCCATCTACGGCGACGAGATGCCGTCGAGGATCGCGCGCTCGTATCGGCGATACCGAGTCGGATCGTCGGCGTTCAAGGTCGACTACGCGATCGACGGCGACATCCCGTGGACCAACCCGGACTGCGGTCGCGCGGGGACCGTGCACCTCGGCGGCTCTTTCGACGAGGTGGCCTCCACCGAAGCCAGTCGCGCCGGCGGTGTCATGGTGCCGAATCCCTTTGTGCTGCTGGGTCAGCAGTACGTCGCCGACCCCACGCGGAGCGCCGGCAACGTCAATCCCGTGTACGCCTACGCCCACGTTCCCAAGGGGTACGAAGGCGACGCCACCGACCTCGTCACGCAGCAGATCGAGCGCTTCGCCCCCGGCTTCCGCGACCGGATACTCGCTACGCGCAGCACGGGAACCCGCCAATTGCACGACTACAACGCCAATTTCGCCGCGGGCGACATCATCGGCGGTGCCAACGACGGGCTGCAGATGCTGATGCGACCACGCACAGCACTCGACCCGTATTGGCTCGGCGTCGACGGGGTGTACCTGTGCTCACAGTCGACGCCGCCCGGCGCCGGAGTGCACGGGCTGTGCGGTGTCAATGCCGCCACGGCGGCACTGAAAAGGCTGGAGCGCAAGCGGTGAGTGCCTCGGTACCTGGTCTTCCACTGCACGATTCGCAGTTGCCGCCGTCCATCACGCCCGAGATGCGCGCGGCAGTCGCGCAGGTGGGTAAGCGGTTGCGGGAGAACGAGTCCGAGATCGTTCGCTATCTCACAGCGTTGATGGCCCGCGATATCGACCAGCTCGACGTCGATCCCGCACTCGTGGAGATGCTCGAAGCCAGTGTGCACGGAAACGTGTCGACGATCCTGCATGTGCTGAGCAACGACATCCCCGTCGAGCACCTCCAACCGACCACTGCCGCAGTCGAGTACGCGCTGCGCCTCGCCCAGCGCGACGTACCGTCGAACTCCTTGGTACGTGCGTATCACATGGGGCAGAACGAGATGCTGCGCATCATCTTCGGTTACGTCGACGAGCTCGACCTCTCCAAGCACGAGAGCCTCGTGGTGATGCGTCGAATCTCCGACGTCGTCTCGCAGTACATCGAGTGGATCACCCTCTACGTGTTCCAGGCCTACGAGGACGAGCGTCGACGCTGGATCGGCGCCGAGGGCAACGTCCTGTCATCGCGCATCCACGAGATCCTCCGCACGCCCGACGTCGACACCGACTCCTTCGAGCGCGAGTCCGACTATTCCCTCGACCAGCATCACGTCGCGGTGATCATGTGGTCGGATGACGAGGGCTCGAGAGATCTCGCGGTCCTCGACCGTGCCGCGCGGATGATGGCCACCAAGTTGTTCGCGGAGGGACCACCGCTGATCACCGCGATTGATCGCACCACCGCCTGGGTCTGGTTGCCGCTGGGGCGCAGCAACCGCGTCGTGGAGACGTCCGACGTCGCACAGCGGGTGACCCTCCCGGCGGGTGTGCGCGTCGCGTTGGGGCTCAACGCCTCCGGCATCGCCGGTTTTCGACGCTCCCACGAGCAGGCGCTCGCCGCCTGGGGACTCGCGACGATGCCCGGCAGTCTGGTCGCCGACGTCGTCGGGTTCGGCGACCGCGGAGTGGCGGTGGTGTCGAGGCTGGCCCGCGACCTCGAGTTCACCCGCGCGTGGGTGCACGAGATCCTGGGCGCGCTGTCCGAGGACTCACCGAACGCCGCCGCACTCCGCGAGACGCTGTCGGTCTACTTCGCCACCGGCGAGAGCCACCTACACACCGCCGAGAAGCTCAACCTCCACCGCAACACCGTCAAGTACCGCGTCGACAAGGCCATGCGCGACACCCGCACCACCGACCGCCTCGACCTCGCCCTGGCCCTGACCGTGTGCGAGTTCCTCGGCACCGAGGTCCTGGCCCAGGACTGACCGTCGACTGGGCACTTTGTATCGCCCGACTGTGCGCCCAATACCGTCGAGTGTGCTGGCGCGTCAGCCGACGAGGTGGTGGTCGCGACGCTCCTGGGCCCACGGATCGTCGACGCGGCTCGCCGCGATCCCGGCGCGGTCGCCGGACTTGAACGCGACCAGGATGCCAATGCACACGCCGACCACGCCCGCGACGAGCGCGGCAATCACGACCTGCTCGATCCGCGGGTAATACACGGCAACGGTGATCGACGCCGCGACCACAGTCAGAAGGCAGACGGCAAACCCTACGACCCGGGGGACGGCCGTCGTGGATCCGCGATGCGGGTCTGGCAACAGCACGGCAGCGCCGACGATGAGCAACGTCGAGATCGCGACATCGCTGGGGCGGTGCCAACCCGCCGCCACGAGACCGAAGTCGATGATTGCCGCCCAGGTTCCGCCCAGCGCGGCAACCCACGGACGCAGCAGCGGGGGAGCGGCCAGAGTCACCGCAACGACCAGCGCCGCGATCGCGGCGGCGTGTCCGCTGGGCGCCGAGTTGTTGGTTTCCGCGATCCAGTCATGGAAACGCGGGCGGTATGTGCCGTCGCGCAGAGCACGGATGAGAACGATGGTGACTGGCGGAAACAGCAGAAGCGTGGCGGTCGTCGCGATCCGCGAACCGACGCCGCGCTGGCCGCGTTCAGAAGGCAACACCGCACCGATCACCACGAGCGCGACGACGATCGCCGCACCGATGACCCAGGTCAGGGGATTCGAGACGACGCTCATAGACAGCCAGTACGGTACCTGCGTCGCGGCCGGGAGTTCACGCCCGTACTCCAGGAGTCGCTGATCGATGACCTGTCCCGCCGATGTCCGCACCGCGAAGACGAAGATGCCTCCTGCTGCGGCGAAAGCCAGCAGCGCTGCCAGCACAGCACTGACCACGTACCCAAGGGGTCGGCGGCCACGTGTCTGGCGCACGGCGGACAGAGAACTCACCGGGTCACCGTATCGGCAGAACCTGGGAGAAATCTGGGATGCGGGCGTGGCGAGTCGCCGCTGTTGATCAATTCGTGCCTGTGGATGACGGAATGGTCGCGGCAGGGACAGCGTTAGCCGCCTTGTTTCACACCAGTAGACAAAGTGTCACACACGTCAACGCACTCGTCATTCAGCCGAAACACACGCCGGGTCTCATATAAGGGAACGAAGTCCACTCACATGAATCACTTCGAATCGTCGATTAAATCAGGCGAAATGGAGTGAACCGGACTTTCCCCATCAGAATAGGAGAAACAATGTCGATCGACAGCACGAGCGCCCTTGAGTTCCGCGTCACGCCGGGTGCCTGGGAGAACCTTCCCAAGATGCCCGACGCCGAGTACCCCGGTACCGAGGGCTTCATCGGCGATGTCTACGAGAATCCCGACGGCAGCGAGATGTGCAGCGGGTACTTCGAACTCCGCCACACCGACTCGCCGCTCTACTACGAGTACGAGTACGACGAGATGAAGGTCGTCCTCGAAGGCGAGTTCCTCCTCGAGAACAAAGAAACCGGACAGAAGACCGTCGCAAAAGCCAAGGACGCCATCTTCTTTCCCAAGGGCTCCAAGATCTACTTCAGCACCCCGGACTACGCGCTCGCGTTCTACGCGGGCCACCGCGATTCGACGCTCCTCTAGAACGATGTCGCAGCTCGCATACTCGAGCGTTCCGGCCTGGGCGCGCGCGCACGGTGAGGCCGCACCGCCGAGCACCAACCTTCCCGACGCTACCGGCAGGGAGTACGTGCTCATCGGTGTGGGCGATCCCCATGCGCAGTCCGCGGCCGGCACGCCGTCGGCGGTCGACCTGGTGCGCATGTGGGCACAGGGGCTGTCTCCAGAGGTCCGACGATCCGTGCTCCTCGGTGATCAAGCAGACAGTCTCGCCGGCCAGCTCCGAGAAACACTGCGCGACAGCACTGTTGGTGTTCGCGTCGTGATCACCGGACCCGCCGGATCGTGTCTGCGGTTGCGCGCCTCCGCGATCGACGCTGGACTCGAGGACGACGAGATCAGCGTTGTCCCCGTCGGTTCCGGTCCGATCGACGTCTTCTGCTCACACTGTCGCACCACGACCCGCACGGTCGCGGCCATCGACGACGTGATCTCATGCGACGGCTGTGCTCGTGACCTCCTCGTCTGCTACCACGTTTCCCGACGCACCGGCGCCTTCCTCGGCTTCATGGTCGACGCCGAGACCGCCGAACCCTCAGGAGTCCCGCGATGACAGCACTTGCGGATGCCGACGCCGTGTCCACGGCGCCCCAGACAGCGAGACAGCCGAGATTGACACCGTCGACGAATATGAGGCTCACGGTCACGTCGATCATCAACAGCGCCAACGGGATACGGACGATCACGCTGGCACACCCGGACGGTTCGGCACTGCCCGGATTTGTTCCCGGCAGTCACCTCGTCGTCGCGGCGGGGACACATTCCAACGCCTACAGCCTCGTCTCCGACGGCGCGAATCCCATCGAGTACACCATCTCGGTGCTCCGCGTCGAAGAGGGCAACGGCGGTTCGCGATGGCTGCACGACGAACTCGCCGAGGGCGATCAACTCGAAGTCCGACCTCCCCGAAGCGCATTCGCACCTGCTGCTCGCGCCGCGAAACACCTGCTCGTCGCGGGCGGAATCGGGGTGACGCCCATCGTGTCGCACCTCCGCGCGGCAGCGAGGTGGCAGCGAAACGTGCAGGTGCTCTACGCATTCCGACCCGGCTACGCCGCACACGTCGACGACGTCTCCCAACTGGCCGGATCCCAAGCCGAACTCTTCACGACGCGGGCCGAGTTCTCCACGAGACTCGCCGCGACACTCGAAGAGCAACCGGTCGGGACGCATCTGTACGTCTGCGGTCCCGCCGGCTTCATCGATCACGTCCTCGACGCCGCAACCGCTGCGGGCTGGCCGTCGTCGCGTCTGCACTCCGAGCGGTTCGGCATCGACGCGCTGGATGCGGGAGATCCGTTCCGGGTCAGACTCACTCGCAGCGAACGCACACTCGACGTCCCGTCCGGAACCAGCCTCCTCGAAGCCCTTGAGGCAAACGACATCGCAGTCCCCAACCTCTGCCGTCAGGGCGTGTGCGGCGAATGCCGGGTCGACCTGTGCGGCGGAGACGAACCCATCCATCGTGACCTTTTCCTCACCGATGACGAGAAGAAGTCGCGCACCGCCATCATGCCCTGCGTCTCACGCGCAGGTGCTGGATGCACCCTGGAGGTACCGCTGTGACCACGGCCCCGGTCCGACGAGAGACGACGACCCCAGATCTCATCTCCGCCTTCCCCTTTCCCTTTGTCGACGACATCTACCGGTACAGCACCAACGTCGAACCCGCCAACCAACAGGTGACCACACCCGCCGGCCAGTGGGGAGATTCGATCGTCGTCATCGACTCCGAGTATCGCAGCGAACTCGCCGAGCGCGCCGCGGTCCTCGACGCCGATCCGACGCGACGAGCGGTCCTACCGCACATGCGACCCGCCGCCTGGGACGCGCTCATGACCATGCTGCGCGAACTGGCGCACGCCTACCCCGACGCCATGCACCTGACGTCGGTCGGACACGCCGAATGGCATTGGCGCAACGACCTTCTCGACGACGAGCGCACCTTCCGCTATGGCGATGAGGCGAGCCTGGGCGACGACCCGCTGCACTACCTCTCGACCCAGGTACAAGAAGACATCGCCCTTCTCGACCAGCGCGACGACCAGCTCTTCGTCGATGCGGGCGTCATCACCTTCGCCGCCGACTGGAGTTTCGGGTTCGACGTCGGGATGAGCTTCCTGGAGATCCACGGCCCAGTCCCGCGGGTACGCAAGATGGGCGTCATCACGCGCGCACACGAGTTCCTCAAGCGCCTGCAACCACACGAACCATACCGTCGTACCAATTGGACGATGACCATCGGACGCCGCCTCGACGTCTCCACAGAGCGCTACCCCGAGTGGGGCCCGGATCGCGAGATGATCCAACATGTCGACGACGCCGAGTTCGGCCGTCTCGTCCACCTGCGCGTCGAGGTACAACACCTCATCCGACTCCCCGATTCCGGCGCGATCATGTTCGTGATCCGTACCTACCTGTTGCCACTGGAGGCATTGGCAACGGTCGAACCGTGGCGCGCACGTGCCGCAGAGGTCTTCGCCGAGCTACCCGACGACATGGCCGACTACAAGGGCATCATCAAGTACCGCACACGAGCGTCGGAGTGGCTGCGCAAGCACGCGGATCCTCAGGTCTCAACCGACGATAACTGCACTCCCACAACAAAACCCGACACCACGCAAGGTATCGCAGAAGCGACTCACGGCCTGCCCGACTGGCCGTCGCGACCGCCAGGGGTCGACGCCGCGGGATCGGAGTTCCTCATCGTCGCAGCGGGAGCCGCCGACGAGACCGCCCACACCGCACGCGCTTGGGTGCGCACCGCCGAGAGCATCGGCCCGACACGCCTGCTCGTGCTCGACTCACTGACGCACGACGATGACCGAACCACACTGGTCGACGCGCTGGCCGCAACCCACACTGGCGCACGGATTCTCGTGACCGGCGGCCAGTACGACGTACTCACCGCTCTGGCACTCGCACGAAAGTCTGGTGCGATCGCCGACGAACTCTCGGCGTTCGTCACCGACACGACCGATCTTCCGGTGTACTGCGCACACTGTCGGGACACGTTCCGTGGGGTCGGGGCGCCGGGCGGCGTTGTCGAATGTCCAGGCTGCGCACGACGTCTGGAGATCCACGAACACCACTCGGCGTCCCGCGGCAGTTTCCTTGCCTCGGCCGTCGACGCCAGGGACCTGGAGGCACTGTCATGACGATCGCGGCGGCACCCGCACACCTACACGACGGCTATCAGACCGGACCACGCACGATGCGGGTCGTCGAGGTCCGACCTCTCACCGACGCCATCACCCACTTCCGCTTCGCGCCCATCGATGGGACGCTGACCCCGTACCAACCGGGTAGTCACCTGATTGTGCAGGCCGGTGCCACGCGTAACGCGTATTCGCTTGTCGACGACGGAATGTATCCCGACTCCTACGGAATCTCGGTGTTGCGCAAAGACACCGGCGGAGGCTCGGAGTGGTTGCACACCAACCTCGTCGAGGGTGAACTGATCGAGATCGAAGGTCCGCGACCGATGTTCGCGCCTGTCCTCGACCAACATCGTGCGCTGCTCGTCGCCGGCGGCATCGGTATCACGCCGATCCTCTCGCACGCACGTGCCGCTGCACGAGAAGGTCTGCCGGTGGAGGTCGTCTACTCCTACCGGCCGGGGCAGGCCGCACACCTCGACGACCTGCGAGCGCTCGCTGATCATCCCGACGTCACCCTGTACGAGGCGACCAGCGTCGACGAGACAATTGAGTTCCTCATCGAACGCCTTGCGGCCCAACCGCTTGGCACTCACGCCTACGCGTGTGGCCCCGCGCCGCTACTGGATTCCTATACGCGGCTGGCCTCCTCGGCAGGCTGGCCGGCGGCGCGTGTGCATCTCGAGAGATTCACCGCACCGGAGCAAGACCCCGGCGATCCCTTCACGGTGAGCTTGGCCGACGGCACTGCGATCGACGTGCCGCCGGGCGTCTCCCTGCTCGAACGATTACTCGACAACGGTGTCGAGGTCGGCAACATGTGCAGACAGGGCGTCTGCGGGGAGTGCCGCATCCCCGTGCGCGCCGGGGACATCACCCATCGCGACTACGTGCTGTCCGACGACGAGAAGGCTGCGGGCGACGCGATGCTCTGCTGCGTCTCGCGCGGCGCCGGCGATTTGGTCCTAGACGTAGCCCGCCCCGCCCCGCCTAGCTGACCGAGGCGACCACCGCTGATCGAGCCCCCCACCGCTGATCGAGCTTGTCGAGATCACTTCAGCCCAACCCGCCCAACCGATTTCGAGGTGAACACATGACACTCACCGCTGACCAGTCCCCAGCCCACGCGGCGGCCGGCGCGGCGGCCGACTTTCTCGCGCAACCCGTCGACCACCTGTCGAACATCCCGTGGCCGTTCCCCGACGAGCTCGAGGAGTTCAACTACTCCGTCAACGTCGAGCCGGCCCGTGTTCCGCGTCGAACACGCGGAGGGGAGTGGGGCCGCAACCTCGTCGACCTCGGCGGCGCCGAGTACACGTCGATCATGGCCGAGCGCAGGCGAATACTCGACGCCGATCCTTCTCGCGTGCGTATCCGACCCGGCATGGAGATCGCGTGCTGGGATCTGCTTCTGTACTACCTACGAGACCTCGCGATCGCCTACCCACAATTCATGCGCCTCGCCGAACTAGGGTCCGGCCGATTCCATTGGCGCAACGACCTTCTCGGCACTGACGCCGAGTTCACCCTCGGCGACGCAGGAACACTGCCCAACGGCCCGATGGACTTCCTCGCCCGTGAGGTTCCCGACGATCTGCTACTCGTGGTCGAACGTGACGGCCGACTGTACTTCGACGCCGGTGTCGTGACCTTCGCCGCGGCCTGGTCGGTGTCGTTCGACGTCGGCATGGATATGTACGAAATACATTCGCCCGTACCGGGTTTGATCCGTGACGGCATCGTCGCCCGCGCTGAGCAGTTCCTGCGGAGGCTGCCCGCCGACCAGGTCTACCGGCGCGTGAACTGGACCCTCTCGGCGTCGGACTCGCACAAGCTCGACGTCAGCCTCGAGGAGCTTCCCGAGTGGGGCCGCGACATCCCGGCTATGGTACGGGACAAGAACTTTGGCTCGGCGCGCTTGCGCATCGAGCTGGAGCACTTCATTCGGCTCCCGATGTCGGGAGCCGTCACGTTCAACATCCGTACGTTCATGGCGTCGCTCGACGAGGTGCGACGTATCCCCGCGTGGTCGGCCCAGCTGGCCACCGTCATCGAGACCCTCGACGAGCGCATCGCCGCGTACAAGGGCTTCCTCGATTACCGCGACGACGTCGTCGCATATCTCCGCCAACCCGCCGACCCCTGCTGATCGACCCCACCACCGCTGATCGACCCCACCACCGCTGATCGAGCTTGTCGAGATCACCAAACCCGAGGACCTGCCATGGAACAACTTGCCGCCCACGCGGATCTGTCGTGGATGCTTGCCGCATTCGTGTTCGTTCTGCTCATGTTTCCCGGGCTCGCCTTCTATTACGGAGGCATGCTCGGGTCGCGCAACGTGCTGAACATGATGACGATGGTGCTCATCACCCTTGGCATCACCAGCGTGCTCTACGTCGTGTACGGGTACGGCCTCGTCTCGGGGCCGTCAGTCAAGGGTTGGGGGCTGATCGGCAACCCATCCGACTACATCGGACTCCTGAACCACCAGACCGACGACGGCTCGGGCGGAACCCAAGTCCTTTACTACGCAGCATGGTTCATCCTGTTCGCCGCGATCACCGTGGCGATCGTGGCCAGCGGCGCCGCTGGCCGTATGAAGTTCTCGGCGTGGCTGGTCTTTGTGCCCATTTGGTTGACGCTCGTCTACTTCCCGGTCGCCCACTGGGTATTCAGCGCAGACACCGACGACGCCAAGGGCGGCTTCCTGCTGAACAAGATCGGCATACACGATTTCGCGGGCGGTACTGCGGTGCACATGAATTCAGGTGTCGCAGCGCTTGCGCTGGCACTCGTGCTCGGTGCACGCCGCAAGCGCATGGAGCGCCCACACAATGTGCCGATGGTCCTGCTCGGTGGCGGTATCCTGTGGTTCGGCTGGTTCGGTTTCAACGGCAGCTGCGCCCTAGGGGCGACCTTCTTGACCCAGTTCGTCATCCTCAACACGCTGCTGGCCGGTAGCGCCGGAATGATCGGCTTCGCCATCATCGAGAAGATTCGTGAAGGCCACGTGACATCGTTGGGTGTCATCACCGGCGCGATCGCCGGCCTCGTCGGTATCACTCCGTCGGCCAATGCGGTCAATTCGATTGGGGCACTCTGCGTGGGACTGCTCGCGGCCGGCGTCGTCGCATTCCTGATGAGCATCAAGTCTCGGTTCAAGGTCGACGACAGCCTCGACGCCTTCATCGTCCACGGCATCGGCGGCATCGTCGGAACGTTCTGCATCGTGCTCTTCGCGGCGTCCGCTGCACCCGCAGGTCTGACGGGCGTCCTCTTCGGTGGCGACTTCGGTCTCCTCTGGCGCGAACTCGCAGGCATCGTGATCACCTGCACGTTCTCGTTCGTGATGACCTGGCTCATCGCGAAGGCCATCGACAAGACGATCGGCCTGCGCGTCGACGCCGAGACCGAGACCCTCGGCCTCGATTCCACCATCCACGCCGAGACCGCCTACGAGATCCCCGCAGCAGGCGTCGGGCACGCTCCGGGTGGATTCTCCGGTCTTCATCCCGAGCGCGCCGCAGAGAACATCGAGCGCGAACTACCCACTGCTACAACCACACAACCGGCTGGCGCCACCACAGCAACGTCATCCTGAGCAGTCCTCCACCGTGAGAACGCCCGTGAGTGCGGAACGACCCGCACACTCACGGGCGTTCTGCGTCCTGACGGCCACGCCAGCCGAGTGGGCATCTCGTTCAGCCCACTGTGCGCACTATTCCGTCCACTGAGCGCTCAATAGTGCCGACTGGGAGCGACGTCCGATCCACTGTGTACCCATCCCGCCCGCCGCCGGTGCGCCACAGCCCGCCGATCGTGCACGCACGCCATCCCGATACCACGACCTCACGCGGGCTTAACGTAACCGCAATATCCGAATCGTCTACTAGGACTAGACAAAGGTTCATACGAGTAGACATACTGGATTCACTCCCACCCGAACTCCCGGAGCAACCATGACTGACACCCAGACCCTCGCCGAGCTCTGCGAGGCCAACAACACCAAGTTCATCCTCGCCATGTTCGTCGACCTGCGTGGAAAGCCATGCGCCAAGCTCGTTCCGGTCGAGGCCGTCGACGAATTGGCCACCGACGGAGTCGGTTTCGCCGGATACGCCGTGGGCGCGATCGGCCAGGAGCCCAAAGACCCCGACCTGATGGCCATCCCCGACGTCTCGTCGTTCCTCCCGGTGCCCTTCATCAAGGAGGGGCTGGCCATCGTCCACTGTGATCCCTACGTGCTGGGCAAGCCGTGGCCGTTCGCTCCCCGCAACATCCTCAAGTCCCTGATCGCCCAGACCGCCGACGCCGGCTTCGAGCCCTGGGTCGGCGCAGAGGTCGAGTACTTCCTCCTCAAGCGCGACGCCAGCGGCTCGCTGATCACCGCAGACGCGGCCGACGATTCCGACCGGCCTTGCTACGACGTCCGCGGCCTCACCCGCATGTACGACCACCTCACGACCGTCTCCACGGCGATGAACCAGCTCGGCTGGAGCAACTACGCCAACGACCACGAAGACGGTAACGGCCAGTTCGAGCAGAACTTCGCCTACTCCGACGCGCTGACCACCGCTGACCGCGTGATCACCCTGCGCTACCTGCTCTCGACCTTCGCCGCCGAGCGCGGCATGGTGGCCACCTTCATGCCCAAGCCCTTCGCCGAACGCACCGGTTCGGGTCTGCACCTACACCTTTCGCTTACGTCGGCCGGAAACCCGGTGTTCCCGAACGCAGCCGACGACGATGAGCGCGGCCTCGGCCTCTCGGCGCAGGCATACGGATTCGTGGGCGGCATCCTCGAGCATGCTCCCGCCCTGCAGGCCGTGATGGCTCCAACGGTTAACTCCTACAAGCGAACCGGCGCCACCGCGACCCGATCGGGCGCATCGTGGGCACCCCGAGTCCCCACCTACGGCGGCAACGACCGAACCCACTACGTCCGCATCCCCGACGAGCAGCGCGTCGAACTACGTGGCGGCGACGGATCGGCCAACCCCTACCTCGCCATCGCGGCGGCACTCGGCGCCGGACTCGACGGCATCAAGCGCAGCCTCGATCCCGGCGCGCTCGGCAGCTGCCCCAGCCACATCTCGTCACTGCCGCTCACCCTGCTGCACGCCGTCGAAGCTCTCGAAGCGGACGCGGTCGTCACAGCCACACTCGACGCCGCGATCCCCGACGAGTGGCCCGCCGACTCGCAGACCGTCTCGCAGTACTTCTCGCACCTCAAGCGCGAGGAGTTCTTCGCCTGGCACTCCGCCGTCTCGCCCTGGGAGGTCGACCAGTACCTGACGGCCTTCTAGGCCACCCGCTGATCGAGCCGGCCACCGCTGATCGAGCCGACCACCGCTGATCGAGCTTGTCGAGATCACCCCAACCAACGAAAGGTCCAAATCATGTGCGGAATCGTCGGGTTGCATCTGCGCAACCCCGATCTCTATCCCCGCCTCGGGGAACTCCTCTCCGGAATGCTCGGCGAGATGCAAGACCGCGGTGCAGACTCGGCGGGCATCGCCGTCTACGGCAACCCGGAGTGGGCGCCAGCCGGACACGGCTGCGTCTGCCTCCTCGATGCCGACGTCGAACCTGCCGACGCCGCAGCCCTTCTCACCTCGACGCTCGGCACACCCGTTGCCGCGCAGAAGGTCGACGACACATTGGTCGTATCGGCAGACCTCGACTCCGCAACCCTCCTCGACGCTGCCCGCTCCGCCTTTCCGACGGCGCTCGTCGCGGGCTTCGGCTCCGACCTGACCGTGCTCAAAGGCGTTGGTGCACCGCGTGACCTGGCGCAGAAGTGGGACCTCGCATCGGCGTCGGGCTGGCAGGGCGTCGGACACACTCGCATGGCCACGGAATCGGCTGTGACCCCGTCGGGTGCACATCCCTTCGCCGTCGGTCCAGAACAGTGCCTGGTGCACAACGGTTCGTTCTCCAACCACGCGACAATCCGCCGCGAATTGCGCTCTCAGGGAGTCGAATTCGACAGCGAGAACGATACCGAGGTCGGCGCACGCTTCGTCGCTCATCAGCTCGCGCAGGGCAAGGACGTCGAAACGGCGCTGAAGGAGGTGTGTGCAACCTTCGACGGCTTCTACACACTCCTCGTCTCCAACCGCGACTCCTTCGCGGTTGTCCGTGACGCCATCGCTTGCAAGCCCGCGGTCATCGCCGAGACACCCGACTGGGTCGCGATGGCGAGCGAATATCGCGCTCTTGCACACCTTCCCGGAGTCGACGAGGCTCGCATCTGGGAGCCCGAGCCCGAGGTGGTCTACGCATGGACACGCTGACAGCAACCCCAACCACATCCCCGTCCACGGAGAATCCGATGACCGATCTGTACTTCGACCTCGACACCACACCACTGCGCGAGATCAATTCGGCTCTGCACGGCGACATCTCGGGCGAGGTGATGATCGACAACCCGCACGGCGCGCATAGCGTCGCTGCAGGCGTGAACGCCCCGGTGAAGATCACGGTGAACGGACACGTCGGCTACTACGCGGCGGGTATGAACCAGCAGGCCGAGATCATCATCAACGGCAACGCCGGGACCGGTGTCGCCGAGAACATGATGAGCGGAACCGTCGTCGTCAAGGGCAACGCGTCCCAGTCGGCCGGCGCTACCGCCCACGGGGGATTGCTCGTGGTCGAGGGCGACGCCGCGGCCCGTTGCGGCATCTCGATGAAGGGTGTCGACATCGTGGTCGGCGGCAACGTCGGCCACAGCAGCGCGTTCATGGCGCAGGCCGGACGGCTGGTCATCCGCGGCGACGCCGGACACGGCCTCGGCGACTCGATCTACGAAACCCGCTTGTACGTCCGGGGTTCCGTTGCATCCCTCGGCGCCGACTGCGTGGCCAAGCCGATGCGCAGCGAGCACCTCGAAGAACTCGCCGGACTCCTCAAGGCCGCAGGCTTCAAGGACGACGACCTGTCCGCATACACCCGCTACGGCTCCGCCCGCGAGCTCTACCACTTCCACGTCGACAACTCGTCCGCCTACTGACTCCCGTCCGCCGGCCGAGCACCCAACCGCTGGTCGAGCACCGCCGCTGGTCGAGCTTGTCGAGCCCACTACCCACAACGGAGAATCCCATGTCCAACCTCAGCAACGCGCAGCGCGGTCTGCGCGAGTCGGCGACGTTCGATCGCTCAACCATCGCCGAGATCCAACGCGCCGCGGAGACAGGCGTTTACGACATTCGCGGCTGGGGCGCCAAGCGCAAGCTGCCGCACTTCGACGACCTCCTGTTCCTCGGCGCCTCCATGTCGCGCTACCCCCTAGAGGGTTATCGCGAGCGCTGCGGCACCGACGTCACGCTCGGCACCCGCAACGCGAAGTATCCGCTGCACCTCGACACCCCGGTCACCATCGCGGGCATGAGTTTCGGTGCGCTGTCGGCGGGTGCCAAGGAGGCGCTCGGTAGGGGAGCGTCAGAGGTCGGGACATCGACCACCACGGGCGACGGCGGCATGACGCCCGAGGAGCGCGGACAATCCAAGAACCTTGTCTACCAATACCTTCCGTCGCGCTATGGGATGAACCCCGACGACCTGCGCAAGGCCGACGCCATCGAGGTCGTCCTCGGGCAGGGTGCCAAGCCGGGCGGTGGCGGAATGCTGTTGGGGCAGAAGATCACTGAGCGAGTGGCTGGCATGCGAACCCTGCCGGTCGGTATCGACCAGCGAAGCGCCTCGCGTCACCCGGACTGGACCGGCCCCGACGACCTCGCGATCAAGATCAACGAACTGCGCGAGATCACCGACTGGGAGAAGCCGATCTACGTCAAGGTCGGCGCCACCCGCACCTATTACGACGTCAAGCTCGCGGTGCATTCCGGCGCCGACGTCGTCGTGGTCGACGGCATGCAGGGCGGAACGGCCGCGACCCAGGAAGTCTTCATCGAGCACGTCGGCATTCCGACACTCGCCGCGATTCCCCAAGCGGTGCAGGCACTTCAAGAGCTCGGAGTGCACCGGGAGGTCCAGCTGATCGTCTCCGGCGGCATCCGCAACGGCGCCGACGTCGCGAAGGCCATGGCATTGGGAGCCGACGCCGTGGCGATCGGTACCGCCGCACTGATTGCCCTGGGCGACAACGATCCTCGATACCAGGACGAGTACGCGGCACTGGGATCGGCCGCGGGCTTCTACGACGACTTCCAGGACGGCAAGGATCCGGCCGGTATCACCACCCAGGACCCGGAGCTCTCTGCGCGCTTCGACCCGATCGCCGGTGGACGCCGACTCGCCAACTTCCTGCGTGTGACCACGATGGAGGCGCAGACCATCGCCCGCGCCTGCGGCAAGGCACACCTGCATCACCTGGAACCCGAGGACCTGGTGGCGATCTCGATCGAGGCCGCGGCCATGGCGCGCGTTCCGCTCGCGGGAACCAACTGGATCCCCGGGACGGGAGCGGGCCTGTGAGTACCGAAACCGCATCCATCGTCATCATCGGCGGTGGCCTCGAGGGCGTCGCGACGGCGTGGGCACTGGCGCAGCGCGGCATCACCGATGTCGTTGTGTGCGAGCGCGATACCGTCGGAGGAGGAATGACCGGCAAGTCGTCGGGCATCGTTCGCTGCCACTACGGTGTCAGTTCGCTCGCGGCCATGGCTGCCATCGGCCTCGAGGTGTTCGAGAAGGCGGAGGAGATCTTCGGCACCGACATCGGCTTCCGTCAGACCGGCTACGTGGTCGGGGTCGGGGAGCCCAACGTCGATAATCTTCGGAAAAGCCTTGCAGCCCAGCGCGAGGTCGGAGTGCAGACCGAGGAGATGGACATCTCCGAGGTGGCAAAGCTCTGGCCCGCGGCCGATCTCGAACCGTTCGCCGCGTTCGGCTGGGAAGAACGCGGCGGCTACGGCGACGCTTATCAGACCGCGCAGGCGTTCGCGGCGTCGGCGCGAGCTGCCGGTGTCCGAATCAAGCAGGGCACCAGCGTTTCCGGACTCCTGACCGATGGGCAGCGCGTCACCGGAGTCGAACTCGCCGACCACTCGACCATCTCCGCCGACACGGTCGTCGTCGCGACCGGTGTCTGGACCAAGCCCTTCCTCGACAAGTACGGCATCGACGTCCCGATCACGGTGCACCGCGAGCAGATCGTGATGATCCATCCGGGCGTGGACCTCGGTGCGGTGCCGGTGTTTTCGGACCTTGTGTCGCTGCAGTACGTCCGACCGGACGTCCGCGGTGAGATCCTGTTCGGCAACTCAGATCTCGCCGAGCTAGAGGTCGCCAACCCAGACGGATACCTCAATCGCGCCGACGAGGCATTCCTTGACCTCACCGTCGACAAGGTCGGCACCCGATTCCCGGCCCTCACCGAGGCGAGCATCACCAGCAGCTACGCGGGCTGCTACGACGTCACGCCCGACTGGAACCCGGTGATTTCCACCGGCCCGCTCGACGGACTCGTCATCGCCGCCGGATTCAGCGGTCACGGTTTCAAGATCTCGCCCGCCGTCGGACGTCTCGTCGCCGACCTCGTCGTCGACGGTCGCAGTAATGATCCGCGCATCCCGGAGTCCGACTTCCGGCTGTCCCGCTTCGACGACGGCGACCTGCTCAAGACCAGATTCCCGTACGTCGGCGCCGGCGAGATGCGGTAGCAAATGTGTGCCCTGCACGGCGGAGCACCGACGTCCGCCGGACCTCGCCGTCTACCCGGAGTGAAGTCCGTCTACCGATATGCTGGCGAGGTGACCGACGACGCTCTGATCCGTAACCAATCGGGGACCGCGCGCGAACGTCCCGTCGATCAACCCGTCGAAGAACTCGAACTCGAATCGGCGATTGCGCACAACGTCCGACGTCTCCGCAGGCAGGAGGGGCTGTCGGTCGGCGACATGGCCGCCAAGGTCGGCATCTCCAAGGCCATGCTCTCCAAGATCGAGAACGCGCAGACCTCGTGCAGCCTGAGCACTCTGGCGGCGCTTGCGACCGCATTCGACGTCTCGGTGACCTCACTTTTTCGTGGCGCCGACCTCGAACGATCCGCCGTGTTCGTGAAGGCCGGGGAGGGCTCGCAGATCGTGCGCGAGGGATCGCGCGAGGGCCACGAGTACGAGATGCTCGGTTCGCTCCGCGGCGAGCACAAGCGCCTGGAATGCCTGCTGGTGACGCTCACCGAGAAGTCGGTGACGCAGCCGCTGTTCCAGCACCCGGGCACCGAGTTCATCTTCATGCTCGACGGAACGATGGACTACGCGCACTCACGCTCGGTTTACCGGCTCAGCCCCGGCGATTCGCTGCAACTCGACGGCGAGGGCGCGCACGGGCCGGTCGAACTGGTCGAACTCCCGATCCGGTTCCTCTCGGTCATCGCGTTCCCGGACTCGGCCATCTGACACCGGAGCCCGCCGGTCGAGCCACACCCGCCGCCGGTCGAGCTTGTCGAGACCACCTCAGCTCGAGTACACGCGGATCCAGTCGAGCGTCATGTACGACGGGTTCGGCGTCGTGAGGTCGGGGTCGCCCGGCCAGTTCCCGCCGACGGCGAGCGTCAGCAGGAGGTACGTCGGCTTGTTGAACACCCACTTCTTGTCGGCGCTCAACTGCGACGCCCGGTAGCTGCCCACCGTCCGCCCATCGAGCGCGACGGTGATCGCATCCTTCGACTTCGTGACGGAGTACGTGTGGAAGGCGGTCGACAGATCGGCGATCGCACCGGAGTTGCCGAGTTGCCATGTCCCGCCCGACGTCGTCGGCCCGTGCAGGTGATTTGTGTATGCCGTTGTCACAGAGGGAGTTTCGATGACATCGATCTCACCGCTCTGGGGCCACCCCACCGAGTAGATGTCGGTGCCCATCAGCCAGAACGCCGGCAGTAGACCCTTGCCCGCGGGAAGTTTGATCCTGGCCGACGCCGTCCCGTAGGTGAATGCCACCTTGCCCAGGGTGTTGAGGCGAGCCGACGTGATCGACGCCCCGATGGAGCGGGCAGCGATCACCAAACGACCGTTGCCGTCGAGGTAGGAGTTCTGCCGCGAGTTGGTATAGGTCTGCCACTCGTTGTTGCCCCAGCCACCGCCCCCGGTTTCGAAGTTCCAGTTCGACGTCGACGGTGAGCTGCCGGCCGCACCGTTGAACTCGTCTGACCACACCAACGTGGCCGCACGAGCCGGCGCGACATGCGAGAGCCCTAGGGCCGTCAACGATGCGACAAGTGTGAGTGCGATCGGACCGGTCAGGCGGCGCAGCCTTGATGTGACGCGGCGTCGTATCGAGTGGGGGAGGGTCGGCCGGGGTGGGCGTCGATTCATCGGGACGTTCTCCTCGTCGGTGCTATCCCCCGGTGATGACAATTCGGACACTATCGAATGACCACCTCGTCTGCCAGCCGAACAGCGAATCCGCGTAGCAATCTGTGATGCCGCGCCTATCAACGGCATTCAGCGTCCCAGCCATCTCCTGGCCTCCCAGTCACTCAGCGATCTCCCAGTCGACGTCGAGTGCCTCGCAAGTCTCGGTTGGCATTGTCGGTGATGTCAGAGAGAGCGCTCACCGACGAGCGGTCCGCCGAAGTGAAAGAGGTAGTCATGCCCATCCCGAACAACAACCAGCAGCAGCGCCAGAACCCCGCTCCGGCACAGCGTCGTCGCCGCGTGCGTCGCTTCGACTCGCGCACCCGTCGCTGGAACTGGGTGTGGGTCAACTACTGATCGACGTTTTCCCACCCACATCTCACGAGACCCCGCCTGGCCAAGGCGGGGTCTCGTCGCGTGAAAAGTCAGTTGCACCGCGTCGTCGACCAGTGCCAAGCTGACACGCTTGCCGCAGAAGGAGGACACCACGCCCGCAACAACATCCACGCTCGACGCGCTCGCGACGGAGCACCCCCATGTACGACGCGCCGTCACCGTGATCGCGCAGTTGCTCAACGATGCGCTCCCCGCAGACCCTGTGTCCATCGACACCTTCCTGACAACACATCTCCGTGCCGACCGGCACGAACTCTTCGTGCAGGTCATGTCCATCAACCCGGCCAGTAGAATCGCCGCAGGCCTCGTACTCGGCGACCTGATCGAAAATGACTCTCCCGCAATCGGTCCGGACGAAGACGACGCACCGCCGCGGTGGGCAGAACGCAGTGTCGGCGACGACGAGTTCTCGGTACCCGCCGACATCTCGCTGGCCTTCACCCCCGATAATCCCTTCGGCAGTGGACCGTTGGTGATTTCGTCGTTGCTCAGCGATGCCAACTCGAGAGCCACCATATCGCTGTACGCACCGAATGAGCTCCGCGGCATGGTCTCTCGTGCCGTCGTCGAGCTGCGTCGTCGTATCGATTCACCTAACCCGCTGCGCGGCAGAGTGTTATCGGTATCGGTGGTCTACAACGAGATCTCGCTGTCGGCTGCCCCCGCGTCGTCGACAACCCGCGCCGACATCGCCATCCCCGACAGCGTGTGGCGCGAGGTGGATCTGAGTATCTCCGCTGTCACGTCTCGGCACGAGATCCTGACCGCGGCGGGAATGTCGACAAGTCGTGGTGTGCTGCTCGCGGGACCTCCCGGTGTCGGGAAGACGGCGATCGCTCGGACGATCGCCGCAGAATTGCTCGGCGATTTCACCGTTGTCCTTGTCGAATCCGCCGCAGTCATGGCGAAACTCGGGTCCGTCTACGCCATGGCCGATGTCCTCGGACCGCTCGTCGTGATCCTCGACGACGTCGACCTCTACGTCCAACGCCGCGGCGACGGCGACGATTCAGCACTCGGTGCGCTGCTGTCGGCACTCGACGGCGCGACGGCCCACGACCGCGTCCTGACGATCGCGACGACGAACGATCCGCGCGCGCTCGACGGGGCCGCCACGCGCGCAGCCCGTTTCGACTCGGTGATCGAGGTCAATCCTCCCGATGATGCTGCAGCAGAGGCGATTCTGTCCGGTGTGCTCGCGAGGATCGACGCCCGCGACGTCGATGTCGCACGGGTCGTCGCAGCACTGCCTCGTGATCGCAGCGGCGCTGATGTGAGCGAGATCGTCCGTCGCGCAATCCTCGTCGACGGAGCCGAACTCACGACAGCGACGCTCCTGTCGGTGATCGGTTCGCGTGCGCACGAGGCCGCACTGCCGACCGGCACGTACCTGTAGCGAGCCGCTGTCGGCTACCGCTGACCGTCGACGGTCAGCGGGCTTCGGCGGGGTGCGCTCTCGACCGTCGGCAGGTGCGTCGACACGCGGCGCAGCGCCAGCACGATGGTCCCCGTCACCGACACGTGCGCGGGAAGCTCAGCGTTGAGAGTGCGGCGATGCCCAGATGTGTCGACCACCGTGATGTCGACGAGGTGTGCCCCGGCGAGTTCGTTGCCCGGGAAGGCGACGTCGTCGATGGCGGTGGTGAGCGGCAACGAGGCGTCGACGTGGAGCACGGCGCGTTCTGCGGTGAGCTGCGCACTGCTGATCCGAGTGACGAACGCCGGGAACCAGACCGCCTCGGGGCACAGCGCCTGACTGACGGGCTCGCCCGACTCATCGAGGAAGAACGCGACCTTGCGCCGCAACGACTCCTCCCGGAGCGACATGTCGTTGACGAGGATGTCGCACCCGGAGCATCGAATGGGCAAGCGCCACTTCGTCGAATCGAACGATCTGGCCACGGTGACCCCTTTCAGAGAGGGCAGTATGTCGAACAGTGTCACCACTTCGGTCTACGCCGGACGCCTGGCCGACGACAGCATCCGGCGCGCTAAGACTTCATCAACGGCGCTAAGAGTTCGTCAACGTGCTGGCGCCGGGGTCATCCATTCATCTGCGCAGTGACTCAAGGGCGCTGTCGCGTGGGCATAAGCGAGTATTCTGACCCGCATGTCACGTGCCCCCGTCAAGCGTCGTACCTCGTCCAGGGCACGGATCCTCGAGTCGGTGGGCACCATCCTGGAGTCGGGTGTGCGCTACGCGGACGTCCCGGTCGAACGCATTCTGACGACTGCCAACGTGTCCCGATCGACCTTCTACCAATGGTTCGACGACAAGGGCGATCTGATCGAGAATGCCGCCGAACCCTTCTTCACCGCGTTCTGGGAGGTGTCGGACCAGTGGTGGATGCGCACCGAGCCGATGGGCCCCGACGACCTCGCTGACACCATCAGCCGCATGTTCCAGCTGGGGCGCGAGCACGGCCCGGTTTGGCGCGCCTTTCTCGAAACGGTCGACGTCGACGCCCGGCTACGGACCGAGTTCGGCGCCTTTCTCGAGCTGTACACGGCGAAGATGGCCGAACGCCTGCGACAGGATCAGGTCGACGGCCTCGCACCCGCCGACCTCGACCCGGACCAGACCGCGCGATTCATCACGGTCACCACGCGGGGCAGCCTCCTCGATCTGGCGAACGCCCCGGAGACATGCGACGCCGAGTTCGCCGCGTCCCTCGCCCGCGCGTATTGGTTGACCATGTACACCGGCACTCGTGCGGAGGCATAAGGTACTGCCGCTCAGTCAAACTCGATCTGCACCGAGTCGGACAACGGCGACGCCTGACAGGTGAGGATGTAACCGTCGTCGAGGTCCTCCGGCTCGAGCGCGACGCCTCCTCCGGGGTTTACCTCGCCGCCGACAAGGCGCGCCATGCACGATCCACAGTCGCCCTCCCGGCACGAGTACGGTGCGTCGACGCCGTGCGACAAGAGTGCGTCGAGAATCGGGGTGCCGCGGCCGCACGGCACCGATGTCGTCTCACCGTCGATGCTGACGCTCACGTCAACGGCCACCCCGCCGGTATCGGGCCGGTCGAGTGTGAACGGGTCACCATCGAGCGAAACATACCGCTCGACGTGTATCGACGAGTGGGGTGCGCCATGTCGGTGCAGGGCGGACTCGACGAGATCCATGAACGGCGCGGGACCACAGATGAAGGCTTCGTCGTCGCCGAGTGCACACAGTGCGTCGACGGCCGCGGCGTCGGGCAGACCACGCTCGGACTCCAACCAGTGGACGATCCGCAGTCGGTCGGGATGTCGTTGCTCGAGATCAGCGAGCTCATCGGCAAAGATCACCGATTCACTGTCGCGATTGGCGTAGAACAGTTCGAGGCGACACTGCCGTTGTGCCAGAGCGAACTTCGCTATCGACATGACGGGCGTGATGCCGCTGCCAGCCGCGAACAGACGAAGTGTGCCGTGCCATCGTGACGGGGTGAACACCCCGGAAGGCGAGAGCGCGTGCAGCGTGGTCCCTGCTGTGACGTTGTCGCACAACCAATTGGATCCGTAGCCACCGTTGGTGCGTTTGACGGTGATCGCCGGGAGGTCGTCGACGCCGGGTGCTGTGCTCAGCGAGTAGCAGCGCGCCACCCAGCCCGTACGTTCGCTCGGTATTCGAACGGTGACGAACTGACCCGGCAGGTAGGAGACGTCGCCGGGAAAGCGCAGCACGAGTGTCCGGGAATCGGCGGTCTCATCTCGCACCTCGTCGACTACGACGTCGACGCCGAGCGTTGTCGCTGAGGGCGGGCGGCTCGCTTGCACGGTCACCGCGCACTCCTTTTGTCGTTGACCAGCGGCAGTGAGCGGTACCAGAACTCGCCCAACGCAGTGCCCAACTCGGTGATCTCCTCGGGGCGTGGAGTGCTGACGGGCAGGCCGACATGGACGTAGGCCATCTGCTCGGTCGCGCACCCCAACGTCTCGGCCAGCATGTGCGGATGCGGCTCATCGATGACGCCCTGCTGGTCCAAGCGGTCGAGCCAGCGCTCGGTGCGTCGCACGAAGTCGGCACGCAGGTTGAGCCACAGTTGTTGGAAACCCTTGTTCTCGCTCGCCGCTGCCGCCTCACGAAGCAACCGGAGCATGTGGCGGTTGCGCGCATACGCCTGTAGATACGTCGTGTTCACCTTGATCAGGGATTCACGCTCGCCGTGCGCGTGGTCGGGACGCAGACGCGCAGTGGCCAACTCCTCCAATGACGGTCGCAGCGCAGCCAGGAACACGTCGTCGAGACCGGTGAAGTGTCGGTAGAAGTTTCCCTGAGCCGTGTTGGCACGGTTGGTGATATCGGAGATGCGCGTGCGGGTGTACCCGTACTCGGTGAAACACTCGACCGCGGCCCGCACGAGCTTCTCACGGGTTTGCTCCCCGCGCCGATTCGGACGCTTGGCGGGAAGCGCCGCATCGTCGAGGAGTCCGGCCGCGGTGTACACCGCATCGATTCCGTCGTTGGTCATGTCGTCTCCACGTGTGTCGAATTCTTCAGTCACGCAATGCCTGCCGCCGGTGCAGAACGCTCAGGGGATGGTCGTCGGGAAGTGTCTCGGGAAGGAATGAGAGTAGTTCATCCAGATGAGGGTCGGTGGCACTCGCGTCACCGCGAGCATCCCCGGCGTACACCACACCGTTGGTGCCGTCGACCGTCACCGTCGTACCTTCCAGGGCACTTGTCACCCCGGCGCCGCAGCCCACGACGCACGGCAGTCCGATCTCGCGACACACCAGCGCCGCGTGACTCGTGGTGCCGCCCACCTCGGTCACCACGGCGACCGAGTCGAACATCGCCGGTACGTCTGCGGGCGAGGTCGACGGCCGGACGAGCACGACGGGGGTGCCCTCCGCCGCAGCAGCCGACGCCTCGTCGGTGTCGGTGAACACCACACGAGACGCGGCGCCGGGACCGGCGCCCACCCCTCGTGCGAGTTCATCCGCGTCGTGGGTCACCCCTACCTCGTCGGCCAACAGCCGTGCCTGGTCGGCGCTGATCCGTGCACATGCCTCGTCGGGGGTGAGGAGCCCTTCGCGCACGAGTTCGACAGCCACGCGCACGGCGGCGCGCGCCGACCGCTTGCCGGAACGGCACTGCAGCATGTACAGGGTGCCGCTCTCGACGGTGAACTCGATGTCGACGAGGTCGCGATGCTCGCGTTCGAGAACCGTTGCGATACGGACCAATTCGCGGTGTAGCTCTGGGTCGTGCGTGCCGAACTGCGTGATGTTCTCGGGCGTGCGCTCACCGGAGACGACGTCTTCGCCCTGTGCCATCGCCAGCCATTCCCCGAAGAGGGTCGACTCGCCGGTGCCGGGATCACGACTGAACACCACGCCGGTACCGGAGTGCGTGTCGCGGTTACCGAAGACCATGGCTTGTACGGTGACTGCCGTGCCGCCGCCCTCGCCGAGTCCGTGACGCTCGCGGTAGGCGCGCACTCGATCGTTTGTCCAGGAACGGAATACGGCCCCGATCGCCTCGCGCAGTTGGTCGTAGGGGTCGGCGGGCGGCATGAGTGCGGAATCGCCGAGCACGATGTCACCGTATCCCGTGCAGAAGCGCTGCCAGGTGTCCTGGGCCCAGTCGACATCGCCGGTGACCTCGCCGAGTTCTCGTGCGAGATCCTCGGTCAGTCCGAGGTTGAGCACGGTGTCCATCATGCCGGGCATGCTCTGTGCCGCACCGGATCTCACCGAGACCAGCAGCGGGAACGGTCCGACACCGAAGCGTTTACCGGTCGTCGTCTCGAGCTCGTGCAGATGATCGAGTACAGCAGACCAGACGTCGTCGGGCAGCGCGCCACCCTCGTCGTGAAAGCGTTTGCACACCGCGGTGGTCAGTGCGAAGGCCGGCGGCACCGGGAGGTCGAGGGCACGCATCTTGTTGATGCTGTACGCCTTTCCGCCGAGAAGCTCGCGATCGGCGGGAGCGGTGCCGTCGAGCGTGAGTACCGACAGCGAGGTGCGGGCGGGCAGTGTGGTTCCAGAAGTCATCGGAGTGCTCCCTTCGCGGAGGTGGAGGTGTTGTCGGGTGCGATCACGGCAGGCCGCTGCGCGGCGGTGCGGAGTGCGGTCAGACCACCCTCGACCGGGATGTCGACGCCGTTGACCCACGAGGCGTCGTCGGAGAGAAGGAATTCGACGGCGGCGGCCGATTCGGCGGCGGTACCGTGCCGGCCGACGGCTCCTGCCGACCGCGCGATCGCGTCGACGCCCATCGATTGCTCGAAGTCGGAGAGTATCGGCGTCTCGGTAGGGCCCGGGCTCACCGAGTTGACGCGGATGCCGCGCGCCAGCAGGTCGGCGCTGAGCAGCACTGTCCAGTCGGTGAGTGCGCGCTTGGATGTGTCATACGCAGCGGGGCCGTCGAGTCGATGCCTGGTGAGCCATCCGCTCAGCCCGGTTCGGCCGGTGACAGCGAGCAACTCGTCGATGGCGTTGGACGGCAGAGTGTTTCGGTGCGCGGCGATCGACGACACGTTGACCACGGACGCGCCGCACTCCATCGAGGCGAGCGCCCGCGCGGTGAGCGCGCGCGGCCCAAGGGTGTTGACCGCGAGGACGAGTTCGGGCGGCGCGGTCCCCGGAACGCCTGCGACGTTGGCCAGCCCGTCGATGTGGTCGGGGAGGTCAAGGGACGCAATGGCATCGAGATCGGAGAGGTCGCAGCGCAGTGAGTGCACTCGCGGGTCGGGGCACTCGGTGAGATCGATGCTGATCAGTCGGAGATCGTTGCGCGACTGCAGTAGTCGGGTCACCAGCGCGAGTCCGATTCCCGACGCCGCGCCGGAGATCACGTACGTTGTCATGCCATCACCGCCTGGATCTCGGTGAACTCGGCCAGCCCGGTAGCGCCGAGTTCGCGTCCGTATCCGGACTGCTTCATGCCGCCGAACGGAACAGCGGGACGTTCCCGGGTACGCACTCCGTTGATCTTCACCTGGCCGACCTCGAGGGCCGCGGCAACGTCGCGGGCGGCGTCGGTGTCCGCCGACCAGACCTCGGCGGAGAGCCCGTAGTCGGAGTCGTTGGCGATCTCGACGGCCTCGTCGACGGTGTCGTAGAACTGGGTGACCAGCACGGGCCCGAAGATCTCTTCCCGTACCGCTCGTGCGGTGGGTCCGAGCTCGGTGATGATGGTGGGCGCGATGAACCCGTCACAGGAACCGACACGGCGGGTGTGGCCGGTTCCGGTGAGTAGGTGGCCGCCATCGGCGCGCGCCTTCTCGATGTGGTCGAGGACCCGATCGGTCTGCAGCCGTGACGCGAGCGGACCCATCGTGGTCGACTGGTCGGCAGGGTCTCCGAGCACCGACGCCCGCGCGGCGTCGACAAGAAGCTGCTCGATCTCGTCCTGGTGGCTGCGGGGGAGTACCAAACGTGTTGTGGCATTGCATGCCTGGCCCGAATTCACGAGTCCGCTCGCGACCACGCGGGGGATCACTGTTGTCAGATCGGCATCGGGCAGGACGACAGCGGGTGATTTACCGCCGAGTTCGAGCGTGGCACGCACCAGGTTTCCGGCCGCAGACCGTGCGACTGCTCGGCCCGCATCCACCGACCCGGTGAACGACACGTGGCCGAGACCGGGATGCGAGGTGAGCAGGCTGCCGGTCTCCGAGCCACGTCCGTTGACCACGGCGAAGAGTTCGGGTGGCAATCCGGCGTCGACGAAGCAGCGGCGGACGTCGATGGCGTCGAAGGGTGTGAGCTCCGACGGCTTGAGCACCACGGCACAGCCTGCTGCGAATGCGGCTGAGATCTTGGCGACGATCTGGTGGACAGGCATGTTCCACGGCGTGATTGCCGCGACAACGCCGACGGGCACGTGCCGCAGTGTCGCGCCGTCGATCGTCCGTTGCCAGTCGAATGTTCCTGCGGCGTCGGCCATTGCGCGGAGCACCGTTGCGGGCATGACCTGTTGAGTGGCCGCGGCGAGTGTTGTCGGCATACCCATCTCACGGGTGACGGTCGCGGCGAGCCCGCGCCGCGGGTCCTCGATGAGTGCTGCGGTGCGACGCAGTATCGCTGCCCGTTCGGCCACCGCGGTGTTCGTCCACGCGCGAGCCGCGTCTGCCGCTGCCGACACCGCAGCGGAGACGGTATCGGCGTCGGCGCACTCGACGGTGCCGACGACGTCTCCCCGGTAGGGGTCGATGACGTCGACGCGTTCGGTCGACTGCACCTCGTCGTCGCCGATGATCGCCGCGGGTGCGTTTCTGTGTTCAGCTGGCTGTTGACCGGTCATGATGACGTCCCGATGGAGACCGGAAGGGTCTTGATACCGCGGAAGAAGTTGCTCTGCAGTCGATTCGGGGCGTCGAGTACATCAATCTGCAGACCGCGCTCGATCACTCGGGTGAAGAAGAGCCTGGCCTCCATCTTGGCGAGATTCGCGCCGAGACACGCGTGGGCGCCCCACCCGAATCCGACGTGCTCGTTGGGAAACCTGTTACCGATGAATGTCTCGGGGTCGTCGAAGATGCGGTCGTCGCGGTTGGCCGAGCAGAACCACATGACCACCTTGTCGCCGGCGGAAATCGTCTTCCCATGCATCTCGACGTCGCGCGTGGCCGTGCGTCGCATCGACAGCACGGGCGAGACCCAGCGCACCATTTCCTCGACCACGACGCGGATCTTCGCCGGGTTCTCGCGCATGAAATCCCACCACTGCGGATTCTCGGCGAGGACATTCACGCCGCCCGACAACAGGTTTCGGGTGGTTTCGTTTCCTGCAACCATCAGGATCAGTAGTAGGCGTCGAGGTAGCCCCGCGACAGAGGGACACCGTCGAGTTCTGCTGCGGTCAGCACACTCACGAGGTCCTGCGCCGGGCATTCGCGTCGTAGCTTCTCGAGGGCGCGGAAGTAGCCGAAAACCTCGTCGCGCGCTTTTACGGCGGTCTCGGGTCCCTCGGAGTAGTCGGGATCCTCGCTGGCCATCTGGTTGGTCCAACGCAGCAGGTTCGGGCAGTCCTCGAGCGGTGCGCCGAGCAGACGGCCGATCATCACCAGGGGCAGTTGAGAAGACACCTTGGCGACGAAATTGATGTCGCCCGCTGCCACGGCACTGTCCAGGAGATCGTCGACCACCGCAGCGATATCGGATTCGAGGGACTTGAGTTTGACCGCGCGCACATGTGGGGTGACGATCTTGCGCAGCGAGTCGTGTTCAGGCGGATCGAGATGGTGGATGCTGCGCGCACCCTCGCCCTCCGCTCGACGACTGGGGATCTGTGTGCCCTCGGTGACAGTGAAGGTCTCGTAGTCCGACGCCACGGTCTTGACGTCGTCGTACCTGGTGACCGACCAGAATCCGGGCCCATCACCTGGCTCGGCGTTCCAGTGGAGCGGATCCTCGTCGCGGAGGTGTGCGAACAGCGCCGCGTCCCTGCCTTCGGCGAAGGGTCGGAGGTCCATCAGGTCAAGGTGCTCGACCGTCGTCATGTCGACTCCCGTAAGTGGTACGAACTGGATCTGGTTTGCGACTGCAATTTCACTAAATCATAGACTATCGTGTGCTGTGAACCACAGCAACGATCAAAAGTGAACCAGCAATCAACCTGATCGCGTGCGCAGAAGGTGCTCACCAGCACCTTTTGCAATGTGACCAGTAGTTCGCAAACTAGGGGAGTTCGTGTATCCACCGACCATCGCTCGCGACCATCCAGACGCAGACGCCTATGTGATGGCGGGTTCTGGGGAGTCGCTGACCTACGGGCAGCTCGACGCCGCGTCGAACCAATTAGCCCATCACTGGCGAACGCGGGGAGTCGGTCCCGGGGACTCGGCGGTCATCGCCATGGAGAACAACCTGGCATGGCCGATCGCTGTCGCCGCCGGAATGCGCAGCGGGCTGTACGTGACGCCGGTCAACTGGCATCTGAAGCCCGCCGAACTCGCCGCGTTGCTGGTCGAAGCGCGACCACGCGCTGTGGTCACCAGTGCGACGCTCGCCGACGACGTCGTCGAGGCGCTACGGCTCGCCGGGCTGGGCGATGCTGGTGACAGCGAGGTCGACGTGACCGTCGTCGGGGGCTCGACACCCGGTTACATGTCGATGGCCGACGCGCTGCAGCGACAGCCGACCACCCCGATCGCCGACGAGCGTCTCGGCGCGCGAGTGCTCTACAGCGGCGGCACGACGGGCCGTCCGAAGCGGTTCGCCCAGCAATTGCTCGACGTGCACCCTGCGCAAGCGCCGCAACGACATTCGGGGCTCGTCGAGAAGCTGGGCATCGATGAGAGCACAGTGCTGCTGTCCCCGGCCCCCAACTATCACGCGGCACCGTTCACGTTCGGACTCATCACCCTCGCCGCGGGCGGGACGGTGATCTGCATGGAACGATTCGACGCGCGCGCGGCGATGGATGCCATCACGCGATACGGCGTCACCCATTCCCAGTGGGTGCCGACCATGCTGATCCGACTTCTTCGCTTATCCGATCGCGCCGACGTCGAACTGTCGGGAACGCATCGGACCGCGTTCACCTCCGGCGCGCCGTGCCCGCCGGAGGTCAAGGAGCAGCTCGCGCAGTGGTGGGGCCCGATCCTGCACGAATACTACGGCGCCTCGGAGGGCTACGGGCACACCTACATCGGTCCCGACGAGGCTGCGAGCCATCCCGGTTCGGTCGGTCGGCCGCTCGGCGCCACGCGTATCAGCATCGTCGACGACGACGGAAATGATCTTCCCGAGGGCGAACGCGGCCGCGTCTGCTTCGAGCAGACAACGCCGTCCGCCTACGACAACGCCGGTCCGCGGCCGGCGCGGCGTCAGATGGGCGACATCGGATACCTGCGCGACGGTTACCTCTACCTCGTGGGCCGCGCCGGGCACATGATCATCTCCGGCGGAGTGAACATCTATCCCGAAGAAGTCGAAGAGGTGGTGCTCTCTCACCCTGACGTCCTCGACGGCGCGGTTCTCGGCGTGCCCGACCCCGAGTTCGGAGAGTCGGTGAAGGCCGTCGTCCAGCGCACGCCCGGGTCAACGCTGACCGCGCAGGAGTTGATCGACTTCTGCCGAGATCGGTTGGCCCACTACAAGACCCCGCGGGTCATCGACTTCGTCGACGAACTGCCCAGGCTGCCAACGGGCAAGCTCAACAAGAAGACGCTCGCCGACACCTACGGCCAGACGCCAACCCCCGAAGGAGAAAAGGTATGACAACGACGACAGACACGACCGTATTGGAACTACTGCACGCACTGGCGGTGAAGGGGCTTGCGTCCGACGCCGTGCTCTCGGCGATGACCGGCCTCGACGACGCCGCACTGACCGAGGTGATCACCGCGGCGCTCGACGACGGTCTCGTGCTCCGCCGTGAAGGACGCGTGTCGGGCACACTCATCACGCCCAAAGGCCGCGAACGCCTTGCGGAACTCCGTACGGCACAACCGTTGTCACCCGAGGAACGTGATGCGGTAGACGCGGCATATGCGGCGTTCCTGCCGGTCAACGGTGACTTCAAACGGGTGTGTGCCGCGTGGCAGATGAAGGACGATGTCACCCCCAACGACCACTCCGACACCACGTACGACGCCGCAGTGATCTCCGATCTCGACCGGGTACACGAGCAGATCGTCGTGGTCCTGGCTCCTGCTGCGGCCGTGGTGGCGCGCCTGCATCGCTACGACGAGCGTCTTGCCCGTGCCCTCGAGCGGGTGCACGAGGGCGATACCGCGGCCTTCGCGAGACCGATGTACGACAGCTACCACGACATCTGGATGGAACTGCACCAAGACCTGTTGCTGACGACGGGGCGTGAGCGCGGGGCCGACGACGAGGGGTGACGGCCGCGCCCCGGTTGGCCCACGCCAGGTCCTGATCGTTTCGGGCTGGCGTGGGCCAGGCGCCCGGGCACCTCGGTGTCTGGAGTGGTCGGATGCTCGCCGGCGCGAGATGCCCGTCAGCGTCAGATGCTCGTCGGCGTCAGATCAAGGGCGCGGGCCAATTCGCGTGCATCGGCCTCGGAGAGAACGCCATTCGCATCCGCGACGGTGTTCAGGCTGGTGATCGACACGTGACCGTCGACCACGGCGGCACCGTCGGTGCCGGGCCGGAATCCGCCGTCGCGTTCCTCGCGGTGCAACACCAGATCGTTCTCGGTCCGCGAGATCCGCAGGGAGAACATGCTTTGCGCGGCGAGGGTGGTGATGACGGCGTGGTCGAGATCGGCGAGGTCGACCGCGGGGACGTTCACGTTCAGCGTGAGGCGGGGCGAGCCACGGTCGGACATCCAACGCACCACGGATCGCGCAACGGCTGCGGCAGTGTCGTAGCGGTGGTGAGGCTCGAACGCGGTGCTGATCGCGACGCCGCTCACACCTGTCACGCGTGCCGCGAGGATCCCTCCGACCGTGCTGGAGAAGAGGATCGAGCGGCCGGTGTTGTGGCCGGGATTGATCCCGCTGACGACGAGCTCGGGGGCAGGTCCGAATGCGCCTGCGCATGCGGCGATGACGGCCAGCGCGGGCGGACAGTCCACCGCGAACACCGGTGTCGTGCCGAGAGCGTCGATGTGCCTTTCCTGCACAGCGATGTGCGTACCGTGCTCGATGGTGCCGATCGAACTCCCACTGCCGCTACGTTCCGTGGTCGGCGCTGCGACGACGACGTCGTGTCCGTCGTCGACCAAAACTGTTGCGACAGCGACCAATCCCTCGGCATCGACGCCGTCGTCGTTGGTGACCAGCACGCGCATGCTGCACTCCCTTCTGCGTCGGGCATCGAACAGAGCCGAGAATCGGCGTCTCAACAAATAGTGACTCAATGATCACATACATGTCCAGTGATCGAGACGCAGGACGGCGCCAATCCCACTCGAATTGCGCGACTCGGCTGCTCATAAGCCGTTGACACAGTGAGCGCCATCACATAATAATGTGACGAAGCGTTCGCTAATAAGTCATCGCAAATTGCTGAGCGATGACAACGCCGCCCTATCCGAACCGGAAGGAGGCCACCGGATGACCGACTGGCCGCTCATGGACGAGACCTCCAAACTCTTCCCCCTGTACTCACGTGCGAATGTCGGGGAGATCTTTCCCGATCCGATCACGCCGCTCAACGCATCGGTGGGCTTCCAGCACTGCCTGGAACCGGGATGGCGAGACGCGTTCGTCGCCTGTCGCGTCTGGGACGACGACCTCTACGACGAGACTGTTCCGTTCAACGTCCTCCCTGCCTTCGGTAGCTATCTGTACATCAACATGTCGCTGATGCGACTGTTCGGCGTTCGCGTGCCGGGAATGTCGGCCGAGGCTGTCGATCTGCAGTACTTCGGAGATATGCCGGGCATCCCGAGCTACGAGAGCGAGAAGCGCGACTTCGACGAGAACCCCGAGTACGAGGAGAAGGCGGGCGCATGGCTCGCCGAGCAGGTTCTCGGCGCCACCGACCTCGCCGCATACGACACCGACCGCGCCGAGGTCGAGCAGATCAGGGCGAACCGCCCCGACATCAAAACGCTCTCGGACGCCGAATTGGTCACGCGCATGCGATCTTTCGAACTGCTGCTGAGACGACTCTTCAAACATCACATCGAGGCGAGCCTGAAGAGCGGCGTGGGGCTCGGTGCCATCGCGCAGCTCGCGGAGGCCATGGGCAAGCCCGAAGAGGCGCTCACGCTGGTTGCGGGACTGGGCAATGTCGACTCGGCCGGACCGTCGCTGCGTATGTGGGAACTGAGCCGAGCGGCTCAGGACCCCGACGTCGCGGCACTGTTCGACGCAGGAACCAAAGGACTCTACGAGCGGCTGCAGACCTCCACGGTGCCCGCCGTCGTCGACTTCACCAAGGCGCTCGACGGATTCCTCGCCGATTGGGACTTCCGAGGTCCGGCCGAGTGGGAGATCCGGGCGATCACCTGGGGCGTCGATCCCGACCTCGCGCTGGCCACGATCGACCGCATGCGCGGTGTCGCCGAAAGCGAAGCGCCGGCGGCCAAGTCGGAAGAACGTTCCGCACAGCGCGACGCCTCGGCGCAGGCAATTCGGGAGATGTTGGCGGCCGACGCCGAGGCTTCAGCCCAGTTCGAGGCGGTGCTCAATGCGTCGGCGCTGTGGATGCGCGGTCGTGAACGCGGACGCACCACGGCCGCGATGCTGATGCACGAACTCCGGCTGTGCGCCAACGAACTCGGTAAGCGCTATGCGGAGAAGGGGGCCCTCGCGTCGCCGCGGCAGATCTACATGCTGTTCGACAGCGAACTCGACGACTTCCTTGCCAATCCAGGGAATTACACGGAGACGGTTGCCGACCGCGAGCGAAGCTACCTCGACTTGTTCGACCGCACACCGCCATTCGTCGTCGATGGCACGGCACCGCCCGTCACGGAGTGGGCTCTGCGCGCCGATCGGACGGCAGAAGTAGCGTCATCAGGTGACGTCATCTCGGGCGTACCCGCATGCGGCGGAACGGCGACCGGCCGCGTGCGCGTGATCACCAGTCCCGACGACCCGTCGGCGCTCGAGCCGGGAGACATCCTGGTTGCTCCGATCACCGATCCCTCCTGGACCCCGCTGTTCGTCGCGGCGTCGGCCGTGATCGTCGACGTCGGTGCACCCTTCTCACACGCCGCCATCGTGAGTCGTGAGCTGGGTATCCCGTGCGTCGTATCGGCGACAGACGCGACGAAGCGCATCGCCGATGGTGCGACCGTCGAGGTCAACGGCACCGCGGGAACCGTCACCATCCTGTAGCGCACAGTCTTCGCTCGGGTCCGGAGTCCGGCGGCCCGGACCCGAGCGAATCCAGGGCGCACATCATGCGCGCCGTCATCGATTGAGATACAGCAGCACTGATAGCGGAGAGTGTGCATGGTCGACACCGCTGCCCGAGCGGCAACTTCGCGGAAGTCACGCATCGGAACCGATCGACTCGGGTTCTATGCGCTCGGTGGACACGTGGAGAGCCCTCGACAGATGCTCGACGAGTTGGCGCTCGCGGAGGAGATGAACCTGGGCCAGGCGTTTTTCTCGGAGCGGCTCAACGTCAAGGAGGCGTGTGCACTGTCGGGAGCTGCGGGAGCAGTCACCGACACGATCGGCATCACGACCGCTGCGACGAACATCAACACCCGTCATCCCGCGATCACCGCAGCCTTCGCGTCCACCATGCACCGGTTGACCGGTGGACGGTTCACCCTGGGCGTGGGCAGGGGTCTGCGCCCACAGATCGCTGCCATGGGTCTGCCACAGACGACCACTGCCGAACTGGAGGAGTTCGCGCACCTCATGCGTCGGCTCTGGCACGGTGAAACCGTGCTCGACTACGCGGGCAGGTTGGGCAACTTCCCAGCGCTCAAACTCGATCCGGGGTTCCATGAGGACATCCCGTTGGCGACAACAGCATTCGGCCCCGACACCCTGGCGATGGCAGGGCGTGCATACGACGTGGTGGTTCTCCATACCTTCTTCGCCGACGACACCGTTGTGCGTGCAGTGGACACCGTCCGGACCGCTGCCGAGCAGGCGGGTCGGGACCCTCACTCGGTCACGATCTGGTCGTGCTACGCGACGGTCACCGACGAGGTGGACGACCAGACGTTCATCAAGAAGACCGTCGGCAGGCTCGCGACCTATCTCCAGGTCTACGGGGATCTTCTCGTGAAGACCAACAACTGGGATCCTGGGCTGCTGGAACGTTTCCGGTCCTCGGACGTGGTGTCAGGTCTCGACGGCTGGGCTGACGCGGTTGGTGATCAGGAGACGTTCGAGCGACTTCGCGAGCAGCTACCAGCCGAGTGGCTCAACTGTGCGGCCGCCGGATCCCCGGCACGCTGCGCCGAACTCGTGCGGCATCAATTCGACCTCGGCGTGGACGGTGTGATCATGCACGGGGCAACGCCGCGCGAACTCTCGTCGACCACAACCGCATTCGAGAAGTTGGAAGCAGGAGAATCCGCATGAGCGGTAGTCCGGTAGTCAACGGCACCGCACTGCCTGCCAACGGGTACTTCTAGCGCCCCTCACTCTTAGAGATGATGGGTTTCGTTTGACGTCTCCATCCGCCGATGACCGGTGGGACTGACGCTGACGCGGGTCACGACAATGCGTGCCTCGACGTCGCGCGCCGCGGCGAGAACAGCAGCGCGTGCGACGTGTGCAGTGGCGTCGATCTCGGCGATAGTCTTGAGCAGCACGGGATCGTGACGTGGTTCGTCGGCAGGTGCGTGGTCGAAGGTGCGTGTGTGACCACGAACAAGTCCGATTGCAATGTCCGACAACAGGATTCCGGCGATGAGCGCCCGCAGGCAGAGCTGCAGCAGGGGAGCATCGTTGGCGATCCGAGACTGCCGAAGATGGCGCCGTCGGCAATCAGGGCACTCCATCGGTCACGGACAGGACCGTCGGGAAGACGTTTCACCTATTCGACGAACCAGTAGTGCGCGCGCAGGATGTGCGCGGCGATCGGGTCGGCCCGTGCGAGATCGATGATGAACTCGACGAGTTCGACAACATCGGCTCCGCCGCCTCTTCACGGTTTGTGATGAATGCGCCGCGATAGCCCGCCGCGGGGTGCGTATCCGGCAGTCGGTCGCGACCGGTCAACTTCGTATGCACGGTGCCCGCTGCGCAATCACGTTGTGCCAGGCCACGATCCCGCAGGACCGGCAGTACGTGCTCCGCGAATTCGACGTATGGCCTCGGCGAGTAGTCGGCAGTCTCCTAGGTAGTTCGGCGCCGACAACTCGCGTATCCGATTGCGGATACGACTCGGCGGCCGAACCGCGACACTAGGTGTCGGCGGGTGCACACGTCCGTCTGGCAGAAGTGTGTAGGAGGACGCGTGTCCGAGAAACCGATTCGACAGCAACGAACAAGCCGACGGACCCTTCGTGTCGCGTTGATAGTGGCTCTCGTCGCCGTCGCGGGGGTGGCGATCATCGCGCTGGTGGCACCGGGTTCGATTGTTCCGGGTGCAGGCAAGGGGTCGTCCCGCAACTACGCCTGCACGTCGGCGGGAGGCCGCAACATGGTGGCTGTTCAGTCTGGAACCGCGGATCATCCTAAATACACGTGCCGACCAAAAGTCTCTACGAAGTGGTGAACGACGCGTCGAACGAGTACTGCGCAATGGCGCGGAGCTGCTCGTCGCTCAGTTCGAGCTCGCGCCGCGCCTCGACAAACGCGTCGCCGACGTACCCGCCGAAATAGGCCGGATCGTCGGAGTTGATGGTGACGACCAGCCCGGCGTCGAGTAGGTCGAGCAACGGATGATCGGAGAGCCTTTCGACGCCGCGCAGCCGCACATTCGACAGTGGGCACGTGGTGAGCGGGATTCGATCGGTGGCCAGGCGCCTGAGCAGTGCGGGGTCTTCGAGGGCGCGGACGCCGTGATCGACGCGCTCGATCCCCAACACGTCGAGGGCCTCCCAGATGTATTGAGCCGGACCCTCCTCTCCTGCGTGCGCCACGACATGCAGGCCCGCCTCCCGTGCACGGTCGAAGACAGGCGCGAATTGTCCTGGCGGAAAGCCCACTTCGGCTGAATCGAGTCCAACCCCGATGAGGCTGCCGAAGAACGGCTCCAACGCGTCGAGGGTGTCGAGAGCCTCTGACACCGGCCGGTCGCGTAGGAAGCACGCGATGAGATCGGCATGCCCACATGTCTCCGCCGCCGCCGTATCCAGTCCACGACGCAGCCCGCGTACGACGACACCGAGGTCGATGCCGCGCGATGTGTGCGCCTGCGGGTCGAAGAAGACCTCCGCATGCGTGACACCCTGCGACGCCGCCTTGCGCAGGTAAGCGGCGGCGAGATCGGCGAAGTCGTCCTCGGTACGCAGCACGGCCATGCACGCGTAGTAGAGGTCGAGGAAGTGGGAAAGGTCGGCGAAGGCGTGCGCGGCGCGCAGCTGGTCGACGGACGCGTAGGGGAGTGCGACGTTGTTGCGTGCTGCCAGCTCGAAGACCATCTCCGGTTCGAGGGTGCCCTCGATGTGGATGTGTAGTTCGGCTTTGGGCAGTGTCAGCAGCTCGGCGTCGTTCATAAGATCCATCCTGCCGGGCGCGTCACTGTGGGGCGCGCACAGCCTGGAAGATCGCCTTCCGTCGACGGGTGAAACCCACGTTCTCGTAGAGCCGGATGGCCGAGACATTATCGGCCGACGCATGAAGGAAGGGCAGGTCACCGCGCTCGCGAATCACGTCCACGACCGCGAGGACCACCGCCCTGGCCAATCCCTCTCCACGGAACGCCGGGTCGGTGCAGACCGCGCTGACCTCACTCCACCCAGGCGGATGCATGCGTTCGCCTGCCATCGCGATCAGCTTGCCGTCGCGTCGGATACCCAGGTAGGTACCGAGATCGATGGTGTGGCGTCGGAACGGCCCCGGCCGCGTCCTTTCCACGAGATCGAGCATGTCGTCGACGTCGGAGTCGTCGAGTTCGACCACCCGCGGGTCGGTATACCCCTCGACGGCGTCGCCGATCAGCTGAACGCCGGTTATCCGCATCGAGCTCGTCCAGCCCTCCGGCGGCTCGACGGTCACGGTGGCGAGCGTGATGGAGCCGTCAGGACCGACCAGCTCTGCCGCATCCTCCCAGTCGGAGATCGTCGGATCATCCGGCAGGGCGCACCAGGGCGCGACGTCGGCGGGATAGCGCAGCGCGTCGCCGTGTGTCTGTGCGAATCGCGAATGCGGCCCGAGGAGGGCGGAACGGGCGGGGTTGTCGAGGACTGTCTCATCGCGAACCGGGCCGTCGGGGGGAAGAACACTCGCCATTCACTCGACGATATGCGCCCATCGCGTCACGCACCTTTCGGGGTCGCGCGAGTGATCGCCTGCTCGAGCAAGAGGCAGAACTGGCGGTAGAAATCCACTGTGTCCGTGTGCAATTCGATCTCCTCCGGCGCGGCGCCACGGATGCGAGATTCCGCGGCCAACACCTTGGCGTTGGCGAGGAGCTCGCGACACACACGGAGATAGTCGGTGAGCCGACCGACCTTCCCGTTCGTCAGATGCAGGACGCGTTCGGGTGTGAGTGCTTCGGAGAAGCCCAAATCGAACAACGTCTGGAGCCCGACGGGTACCGAGCTCTGTACGCAGGTGTGAGCACCGGGGCCGCCGGAGTTGAGCGCGTCGATCAGCTCGCCTGCCTCATTGTTCAGAAAGCGCCGCCAGGTGCGCAGCGCCGCGTCGAGGTTGTGCGGATGGAACACCGCGGCGTCGACGATCCGCTGTGCATAGACGTGCTGATCGTGGACCACGAAGGTGATGCCCGAACACCTCGACGAGTATTCGGCGGTCAGTGTGCCGAGAAGTGCGGGATCGAGGAGCCGGTGCGTGAGAGTCGTCGTGAGTACGAGGCTCGGACCCACATCAGAACCGACAATCGTGCACGGTACGGCGTCGAGCGCGGGCAGTTCGATGCACCCGTTGACGACCGACACCTGCCATCCGAAATGCCTCGCGAGCACGCTCCGGGTGACTTCGAGTAGTTCGTCGACACCCGAGATGACGAACCCGGGAGCGATGCATTCGGGAAGCGCGTCCATGGCTGCGGCCATCTCACGCATCTCGGCGGTGTAGTGCTCATCGGTCGGCGGCTCGACGTTTCGGTCGGGTACCTGCGGGACGACGGTCAGCTGACGTTCGGTGGCGGCCGCGGTCTCGTCGACCTGCGCCGCGTCGGAGTGCGTGCCGAAGGGATCGTTCACCGTGACGAACACGGGGTGAGCCACGTCGAAGATCTCGCGCAGCGTCGACACGGCGATGTCGGCGACGGAGCTCGCGTCACGCTGGCCGGATTCGGCGATGTGCTGGCCCTTTCGGGGGAGAAACCGCCATCCGAGCTGTGCCAGGCGACCGCGAATGCGTATCCACTCCGCCCGCCCGGCCCACGGCAGCGCAGTGCCGTCGAGCGTGCACCGCACCTTTCCAGAACCCGTCCTGGTGAAGACGAGCAGCACGCGATATCGCTGGCCGTCTTGGCGGGCGATCTCGAGAAACTCCTTGCGCCCGAGGTCGGGTACGCGTGATGTCACCGTGGCGGCAAACTCGCGCCATGCGTTCTCGATGAGATTGTCGAAGCCGTGGGTGGACATGCGGTTCCCCATCCTGTTGTGCACCCTGGAGCACTCGCCGAGGTGCGAATGTGTGTTCGATATGCAAGGTAGTCGCAGGGTCTGACACGTCGTGTTTGTCCAGTTCAGGGCGGTTGCTTCGTCTCTTTCACTCGAAGATGAGACGAGCGACTCGGAATTCTCCACCGGCGATCAATGTTGGTAAATACAAGTACGAACGAGGGGAGTGACATGACAGCGCAAACGCTGACAACGACGTCGGTAGGTGCATCGACCGCAGCACGCGACGACGACGCCGAGCGCCCACTGCTGCCCGTCGACGACAACTTCTACGACGCCCCGGCGGATCTCGGTGACTACCGGCCTGGTGAGGTGATCCGGTCACGACAGGTCGAGCTCAAGAACTTCTGGGCGTCGAATCATCAGGCGTGGCAGCTGCTCTATCGATCGACCGACCTCGACGGCAATCCCGACGCGACTGTCACGACGGTCGTCGTGCCCGATCGCACCAAGCATCCGAATCCGGCACTGCTGTCGTTCCAGTGCGCGATCGACGCGGTGACGTCGCAGTGTTTCCCGTCGTATGCCCTGCAGAAGGGTGCCGACGCGTCGCGCGCCGTCGCACCATTTGAATTCATGGTGGTACGTCGTGCGCTCTCGAAGGGTTGGGCGGTCTCGATCCCCGACCACGAGGGCGCCAAGGGGGCGTGGGGTGCGCCCCGTGAGCCGGGTTACCGTGCGCTGGACGGCATTCGGGCCACGCTGTCATTTGAGCCCCTCGGCCTCGACGCGACGGCATCGATCGGAATGTGGGGATACTCGGGCGGCGGACTCGCCACATCGTGGGCCGCCGAGATGGCTCCGGACTACGCGCCCGAGCTGAATATCGTTGGTGCCGTTCTCGGTTCGCCCGTCGGCGACATGGCGTCGACGCTGCTACGGCTCAACGGTGGCCTGCACGCAGGGCTTCCGATCCTCGTGGTGGCCGGCTTGCGTCGGGTCTATCCCGCTCTCGAGCGCATGATCACCGAGCACGCAACGGAATTCGGGCGACACAATCTCGACGAGGCCGCCACTCTTCCGACGCTCGCGGCGATCCGGCGCTTCCGCAACCACGATCTCGACGACTACTTCGACATCCCGCTCGCCGACGTGCTGGCGGATCCGGGCGTCGTCAAGATGATGGACGACCTGCAACTCGGTACACATGCACCCGCCGTGCCGCTGCTGGTCATGCAGGCGGTGCACGACGAGGTGATCGATGCTGCCGACGTCGACGCGCAGGCGCAGCGGTACCGTGACCTCGGCGTGCCCGTCACCTACGTGCGCGACCTCGTCACAGAACACTATTCGCTGTTGCCGCTCTCCGGGCCCCTCGCGGTCAGTTGGCTGACCCATCGACTCGACGGTCGGCCGGGCGAGGATAAAACGATCACTGCGATTGCCGGTCAGCGGGTGTCGCTGTCCAGGTCACGGTGACCGGGACCTCGTCGTCCCACGGCTGACGGGTCACCAGGTCCGCGACACGAACATAGCCGCGCTCGAATTCTCCTGTCGCAGCGTCGATCAGGCGGTACTGCTGGGTCTGCGTGTGAATGGGCTGGGCGTCGACGAGCACGATCCGAACCTCTCCCGGCTCGAACGCGCACCGCTTCTGTAGCGATGCGATCAGCTGTTCGTTGGAGAGGTGGCCGTCGCCGAAGTTCCAGCCCATCGCCGTCGAACAGATTCGTTCGCCGTCGGTGAGCATGTAGTCCGATTCGTTGCGCCCGGTCATCGCGCGATGGGCAAGCGTGAACAGCGCCCGACCGTGACTGTTGAAGGCGCGGAACGCATATCCCATGTACAACGCGACCTGCGCTGCTTCCGGGCTACCGTAGATCCGCTGTAGCTGCGACGCAGGCAGAGCCGCGATCGCAACCATGTTCTTCTCCAACTTCTCCGACGCCGACGGTGTCATGCACCAGATCCCGGTGTCCCAGTTTCCGGCGTAATAGCGCATCCCAGGAAGAAAGGACACCCTGCGCGGGAACAGGTTTCCGATCACCACCGTGCCTGCAACCACCACGAACAGCAAGGCGACCCACCACGGCTGCTCGAGGTCGGCGAGGCCGAGATCGGCGTGACCGACGAAGAGTGCGAGAACTCCGAACATCATGAAGACGTTCCATTCCAACGGAACTCCCATCGGAATGGAACTGAGAATGCCGAAATGGAAGATCAGCATGATCGCCGCGGCAACCCACGTGAGCCATCCTCCATGCGAGAAGAACAGCACGATCGGCACGAGACCCTCGACGGCAGTGGAGAAGTGAGCGATCCACCGGGAAGGCCTACCCGGCCGCAGATCGTCCGGAAAGTGTTCGAAGAATAGTCGTTTCATCTTCGGAGACCGGATGACCGCGTTGTTCGACATCATGGTTGCGATCACAAACGGGAAGTGCTTGTTCAGCTTCGACGTCGCCGCACCGAGCCAGATCACCAGGAAGATGACCTTGGCGGCGACGATCATGTCGACGCCGATGAACAGGAACGTCACGCACAGCGCGCCGTACACCTCGCCACGCGCGGCGAGGAAGATTGTCTTGTCGCGCAACCCGATCAGCGCGAGAAGTGCAAGAATCGTCCAGATCTCCCACAGCGGTAATGCGCCGGTTGCCGTGTTCAAACCCGGAAGTTCCCTGCTACCGGGACTGACGAGCCCCACAACCAGCATCACGAGAAGTGCTGCGTAGAGCGCGATGTCGACCGGGCCGCGCACATCGCCGCGCGTCAGTGGCACACGTGTGGGCCACGGTGGCTGACGAATTGTCCTGGGGCGCAACCAGTACAGAATGGAGCCCAACGGCGGAAAGAAGCGGTTGTTGAGCGGGCCGAAGCCGCAGCCAAGGCCGATGACCTCGAACAGCATCGTGTAGAGCACGACCTTCTGGAAGACGACCGGCTCGCTGTACCACGACGCGACGTCGAAGAATCCGCCGATGCCCGGCGTCGCGGCGACGATCGCCCAGCCGACGAACACGTAGGCCAGGATCTTGCCGACGTAGAACAGGTGCAACACCACAGGGGTGCCGAACCCGACCTCTGCCCACTGGCGTGCCATCGGCCGGATCTTCTCGGCCCGGGAACCCTGACTCCATGTCGGGAAGTCGACGTCGGGTCTGGTCTGTGTAATGAACCCCAATGTTCCGCCCTCACTGCCGGTGGGTGCCGCAGCCTGGACGTTAACAAACCAAGCGAATGCTTGGTTGGGGTTCAGTGGTTTCCGACGCCGCTCATGCGTTGCGGTAGGGACGGAAGAACGTGCGCAGTTCGGTGGCGTAGCTCTCCGGCACCTCGAACGGCGCGAAGTGTCCGCCGCGCGCAGGCTCGGAGTGATAGACCGTGTTCGCCGTACGCTCCAACCAGGCGCGGGGCGGTCGAACAACGTCGCCACCGAAGATTGAGAACCCGGATGGGACGTCGACGTATCGCATACGGTCCTCGACTGGTATGGCCGCGTTGGCTCGGTATGTGCGGATCGACGATCCGATGGTGTTGGTGACCCAGTATTGCGTGACGAGCGTAAGGATTTCGTCTCTCGTGTAGATGCTGTCCAGGTCGCCGGCGCAGTCGCTCCACGACCGCAGCTTCTCGACGATCCACGACGCCACGCCGACCGGCGAATCGGCCAGGCCGATCGCGGCTGTCTGGGGTTTCGTGCTGTGCATCGCCGCGTATGCGCCCTCGGTGGCAGACCAGCGTGCTGCGTCGTCGATCCAGGCGATCTCCTCGGGACTCAATGTTGACCTGTCGATGGTCGCGGGAGGTAGCCCGGCGTCGGTGCGATGCACCGCGACGACGCGGTCAGGATGGGCGAGTGCGAGGTGGCGGGCCACGTGGCTGCCCATGTCGCCGCCCGCGACGCCGTACCGCTCATACCCGAGTAACTGCATCAGTTGACCCCACATTCGCGCGATGTCTCGTGTGTCGGGCGTCGGCCCGCTGGGACGACTTGAGTAACCGAACCCCGGCATGTCAGGAACGATCAACGTGATGGCGTCGGCGGGATCGGCGCCGTGTGCGGCCGGATCGGTGAGGAGCGGGATGACCTTCAGGAATCGCCAGAAGCAGTCGGGCCAGCCGTGGGCCAGCAGGACGGGAAATGCCGCGTCGGGGTCGGATGCAGGGCTGTGGATGACGTGGATGTCGAGGCCGTCGATGGTGACCGTGAAGTGGGGCAGTCCGGCGATCGTTGATTCGATTGCGGCCCAGTCGAAATCCGTGCGCCAGTAGTCGGCGAGATCGCGCAGATACGACACATCCGTACCCATCGACCATCCACTGCCTTCCGGAGCGTCGGTCCACCGAGTGGTGCGGAGGCGTCGTCGAAGATCGTCGACGACGGCCGGGTCGGTGTGTGGAGTGAACGGCTGGATAGCGCTGGTGGCTGCCATGAACCAAGGGTAGGAGGTGCACGACGTGTCGTTGCTCGATGATCGACAGGGGGCGGACATTTCCGACAACCCGCGATTCATCAGACTTGATCGTCTTCACGGGCGTACCGTGTCGCCTGTACCAGCGACAACCCAATGGAGTGTCCCCATGTCTGATGCCCTGGAAACAGTCAAGAAGTACGTCCCCGACGCCGACCCTGCCGTGGTCGAGAAGATGGCGTCGACCTACCGCCTCGCTCTGCAGAACGCCGACGCCGCGCTGGTGTCGGCAAGCGATCCCGCAGAACTCAAGACCGTGCGCGAGAACTTCCTCAAGAAGAAGCTCGGTCTGACAGAAAGCGACGCGTACCTCGACAATGCGATCAAGGACGTGCTCGCGGAGATGAAGGACGGCAAGTCCAATCCGCGGCTTGCCGTGTACTACAAGCTCGCTGACAAGTTCGGCAAGCTCGGCGTGTTCAAGTAGCGCTGTTCACCTGGTTCCCGCGTTCGGCGTCGACGTCTTCACAGAGAAGTCGTCGACGCCGAACGCGTGTAGGCGCTCTAGTGCTGTACGTCACCCGGCATGTCGGAGGGCGTTGAGATGCAACAGGATCCGAAGGCTGCTCTCAGGTCGCGTTGAGAGCGCGGCAAGGGTCGACGGGCACAGTCGAGGCCATGCACGAGACATCCACTGACCCCAACTCGCCGACCGAGATGTTCGCGGTGCCGACGTCGCATCGTGGCATCGGTCCGAGCACGCGCACCGAGCGGTTCCCGAGCTTGCGCGAGAACAGGGATCTTTCGACGCCACTGCGCGACGAACTGGTCTCGCTTCTCGGTTCGCACGGGTCCGACCCCGCTCGACGTCTCGGTCTCTCACCCGACAGCGATCCGCGTGAGATCGCCGCTACAGCGCGCAGGATGTCGCAGGTGTGGCGTGAACGTTCGACAGATCCACAGATGACGTCCCGGGCGAAAAAGTTGTGCGACATCGCGGCGCAGACCTGCGAGGAGATCCTGCACGGTATCGAAAACGGTGCTGCTACAGAAGGTCGAGACTCTCCAGCGCGACGCCCGCATCCGAACTCGCTGCCGACAGCACCTCGCGCGCAAGGCGGTCGGTTTCGTTTTGGACGAGCTCGTTGACCGGCGTCGCCACGCCGTGTAGTCGCCCGAGCAGCACGATTTCACCGGACAGATAGTCGGTCTCGACGCTGCGCGCTCCACGGGCGACGCTCTGCCAGGTTGAACTGCCGAAGGAAGCCTCTCCGGTGTCACGGCGGACGATGGCATCGCCGCGCCGCTGCTTGTCGATGGCCTCGGAGACGACATCGATACCCGCCGCCTCGATGACCTCCTCACCTTCGGCTCGTGCGCGTCGAACAAGCTCGGCGAAGGCGTCGCCGTCGTTGCGGAAGCTGGCGTCGATACCGTTGACCAGGTTCATTATCAGTTTTCGATACTTCCACGCCATGATGTCGGGGCGCGGCTCGGAGAGGAACGTCGCGGCACGCAGTGCTGACGAAATGGATTGCGCCACTTCGTCGATACCCGACGGATAGCGCCCGATGTCGAGGATTCCGGGCTTGTTCGACGACGCCTGAACGACGACACCAGGCTCGAGATGCAAGGCGGGCAGCATCACGCACAGCGAGTAGACGTGCGGAAAGACGCGAAGCAGTTTACGGGCTCTTCCTGATTCAGAGTGCGTGTAGGCGTTCTGCCAGGCCGCCGGAGTGGATGAGTGACCGCAAGATGTAGTGGTTGAGGTTGCGGAAGCCGAGCGCGATCCCGCGTAGGTGTTCCAGGCGCCCGTTGATCGCTTCAACGGGCCCGTTGGAGGCGCCGGTGTCGAAGTAGGCCAGGATCTCGGTCCGTCGAGCCCACAGCGAGCGGCCGAGTTGGGCGAGTTCGGCGAGTTCTTTCGGCACGCCGGTATGGATGCGTTTGAGCAGCTTGTACATCGCGATCTTCCCGTCACGCTTGTGCGGCTGGTCGTAGGCGTCGATCAGGTCCTGATAGACGGCGTAGGTGACCGCGACCGCCAGATGTTCCTCACGCGCTTCGAGGCCGTTGGTGATGCGGGTCTTCTGCTTGTCGGTCAACAAGCCGATTCGGGTGAGCAGGGGGCGGCGGATTCCGTAGAGCGGGTCCCCGGTGCGGCCGCGGTGTCCGCACGTATCCTGTTGCACGCGTTGACGACACACGGTGAGTTTGTCGGCGGCCAAGTGCACCACATGAAACGGATCCATCACCGCACGCGCCTTGTCCAGGGTTTCAGCGGTCGCGGTGCGATACCCGGAGAGCCGTGGGGGTGTCAGATGGTCTGTGTAAGTCCAGTGCTCATCAGTGAGAGGAAGATCTATGAGCATGGCGTTAGACGACAAGCAGCAGGGCCACGACGATCATCAGTTGCCTGAGCTGGCCGAGCCACGTTCGACTGCGGAGGTGGCCGAGGCGTTGGCGGCTTCGGGCATGGTCGATGAGTTGTTGGCCCAGATCGATACCGGGCAGGTTCAGATCACCGGGGACGGTGGCCTAATTCCGGGTCTGATCAAACTCGCCCTCGAACGTGGGCTGAAA